>NZ_JBVFXW010000003.1:0-169403 GCF_055522395.1 Psychrobacter sp. TPE 89C | reverse complement strand
ACTTGTGCTCGAAAATCTGCTGAGTAGGTCATCTTTTATATTTCACTTTGCTTGGTTTAAAAGTATTGTACCTTTTCTATTTTGGACTGACTATATCTATCATTGATACTACTATTGATATTGCTTAATTATATTTACATCTCATATATAGAATATATTATTCATTTAAGTGGGATAAGAGGCCAATTAAAATAACGGGTTTATTAGTGGACATAAAAAAGCGTCTCCATTTTATATTGAAATAATATCGATATAAAATGAAGACGCTGACTGCTTTGGTCGTAGATTATGTATCAATTATTTTGATCAATACATAAAACCGTTTTAGACACCTGGTTTAACGTTGATGTCAGGTGCTGGTATGTCCCAGATGTAGAACTTACCTTCTTCAACAAGTTTTATCTGCTGACCAATCATAGCATTGTTGGGGTTTTTGCTCTCAAGGCGACGCAGACGCTCTAGCGCGCTATCACGACGGTCGCTTAAGACGTCTGACTGTGCCAAGCTTTGTTCTGCTTCGGTATAGCCTAGAGAGACAGCTTTATCTAAGTATTTTTGACCTTCTTTAAAACCGCCGCCTTCCGATAGCATCATGCCATACAAGAAGTTGGCTTCACCGCTATCAGGTTGTAGCTTGATGGCACGGTCCACATATTTTCCGCCGCGTATCGTATAGTCTGAACCCAAATCTAGGTTACGTCCCATGCCATTAAGCTTGGCTGCACGAAGCAGTACATCATAAGAGGCATTTGGTGACAGTGCATAAGGTTCAATCCACTCAGTTAATACTTTGATTTTTTCACGAACATTATATCGTTGTGTACGGTTAGGGAAGTTTGGTGGGTAATGGCGGGCATTAGGTGACGCCTCTTGGATAAAGTCATCAAGCAAGCTCACGTCTAATTTGTCAGAGTTAGCGGTTGTTTGTTGTGGAATCAATACGGTCTTTAAAAAGCTCACATTTGACAATTGCACTTTTGGCGTTGGAATGTTTGCAAGTTGACCACTACGCAGGTCGATACCAGATGTCGTCATTGGACCTGGCTCATAGACCTGAGTGCTACCTGTGTATACCGGCTTGGTTGGGGCAGGTCTAACAGTCTGTGGCTGCCCAGAACTCATAGGAAAAAGGCTCTGGGTAGGAGTGCTTTGTTGAGTAGCAGCGACAGGTGCATTAGTCTGTGGCGTTGGTTGAGTGTTTGATTGAGCTGTACTGTCTGCTTTAGGTTGTGCCAAACGAATCACACGTTTACTAGAGTCTACAGCACTCGGGACGGATGTGGCTGCTGCATTGGTTTCCGCTGCATTGACAGGCGCTGATAGTAACATTGTGCATGCTGCTGCCAGTGCGGTCATTGTGACCAGTTTAGAAGACTTGGTAGACACACTGCTAGAGAGCATTGATTTTTTAATGGTTTTCATAAAGATTGTTACCTTGTTTATTTAGTCGTTATTTAGCAATTAAATGGTCATATAGGTTGTGTCTTTGCTGCAAAATCGTACAAATTTCTCATACCGTAGCAAATTAAGCTTTACGCTATCAGTAGTAGGATTGTTAATAATAAACGTCAAAAACTCGATAGTAGACGTGATAATCAAGCTTATAGTCTCTATTAATCTAGAGCTGGCAACTACATCGTTTACTACTATAAATGATAAGCAGTGGCTTTCATACGGTTGGCCATCCAGCGCATCGTCTTGCGTACAGGCGGTGACAATGCAGCGCCGCCGCTGGCAAGTGCGAGCTCACGATGGTGCAACTCTTCGATATCCATTTGTGCCAGTATCTCTTTTGAGCGTTTGTCATGCTCAGGCAGTTGCTGGATATGATCTTGCAAGTGCTCACTGACTTGTGCTTCTGTCTCTGCGACAAACCCCAAGCTGAATTCATTAGAGATAGCACCCGCTACTGCCCCAAGACTAAAAGACATGCCGTACCATAGTGGCGTAAAGAGACTGGCGTGGCTACCAAGCTCACTTAGACGAGTCTCACACCAAACCAGATGGTCAACTTCCTCTTCGGCAGAGTGTTGCATGGCTTGCTTGACGCCATGATCTTTCGCAGCAAATGCTTGACCGTGATAAAGCCCTTGCGCGCATACTTCACCCGTATGATTGATACGCATCAGTCCTGCGACATGCCGTGCTTCAGTGATGGTTAGCTCAGGAATCTCGTCGTTGCTGACTGGTAATGGACGTGTACTAGGGTTTGAGTGCGGTACGACAGCTCGTAATGCCTTATCGACGCCGAGTAAGAACTGGTCGATTTTGGATAAGGGACGTAGGGCCATAATTCACTCCTAATGGCTGTATGTACTATCAAAAGGTACTGTTATTAAAAGATGCTGTTATTAAAAGACACTATTATTAAAAGGTGCTATTGCTAAAAGATGCTGTTGTTAAAGTGCTATTGTTAAGAATTACTATCAAAAAATAAGGTTGCCTGTTTTTCTGAGACAATTATAGTCTCAGCTTCACAAGCATTACTATAGCAAACAATCTAAATTATCAGCACGAATATTATCGGCTCAAAACCATACTGATTGCTATGGCAATACTAAATTCAGCTTTAGTATACTTATGGAGCTACTTCATCATGCGTTTGAATCACAGCACTTTTGATATGTTTATTGAGCTTGACGTATAAAAACGCGCCAAATGCAATATTGAGCAGTCCTGTTGCCAAAAACAGCTGAGGCATACTCAACGCCAACGTATTTAAGATAACAATCGCGAAAATCGCTGAGGTAACCATAAATATCGCATTAAAGATATTATTAGCACCAATGATACGCGCACGATGGCTTTTGGGTGCATACGCCTGCATAGACGCATACAAAGGCACAATATATAGACCACCACTAAAGCCCAAAAAGAACAAGTCTGCAAATACTCGCCAGCTACCACTCATACCCACTAAATCACCGACACTGAGGAAAGTGTCATTACTCACGTTGATATTAAGACCTGATAGTGAGAAATATAAATCGATCGCAAAAATACTTAATCCAGCAATACCAAAAGGTAATAAGCGCAAACTGACTTGATTTTTGGTCAATGATTTACACAGTAATGAACCAATCGATACGCCAACTGAAAATAGCGTTAATAGGAAAATCACCACTGACTCATCACCATGCAAAATGACTTTGCTAAGCTCTGGCATTTGGGTCAAGAACGTCGCACCATAAAACCAAAACCAGCTGTTGCCAAGGATGACGCAGAATAGAAAAGGTAATGAATATAAGTAGCGAACCGTGGCCAAACTGGTGGTGAAAATATTCCAGTTGATTTTTAGACCGGGCTGCATCGCTGGCATGGTTGGAATGTAACGTGCTGCCAAATAGCCCAACACGGCTACGATCAGAACGGTCACACTAATCCAATACAGCGACTGCGACAGTTGCGTAAGAACGCCCGCGATAATCATACCCAGCAGAATAGCCAGTGAGGTGCCCATTTGGAACAAACCATTGGCACCAACCAACTCGTCTTCTTTCATCGCTTGCGGCAAGTAGGCGTATTTAATCGGTCCAAAAAAAGTTGAGTGGGTACCCATTAAAAACAATGCTACAAATAATAGGGCATACCACTCAAACACGAAACCAACCGCAGCGATTGCCATGATCACAAGCTCAAGCAGTTTGATCAATTGTGTTAGCTTTGACTTTTCGTATTTATCCGCAATTTGCCCTGCCAGCGCTGAAAACAAAAAATAAGGCAAGATAAATAACATCGCGGCTAAGTTATTTAAAATACTGACTTCCATTCCCAACTGACTTGCAGCGGTGTAAGTCAGAACCAGTATGAGCGCTTGCTTAAAAACATTGTCATTAAACGCGCCCAAAAACTGGGTAAAAAACATGGCACTAAACCGGCGGTGCTTAAATAACTGAAACTGATTTGCCATGAAAGTTCCTACAGATAGATCGCGGCTGATAGATTAAAAGGACATACGGAGTGCGGCTTTTAATATAAAGGTAATTATTAATAGTATCAAAAACTTATCGAAATATAGCATAGGTTTTATCAATATTAGGACGTATAATAGCAAGGCTTTGGTATAAATACATGCGCCCAACGCTATGATTTCATAATTATCTACGTTATGATTTGTGAATTTTACAGGGTTTTACTGTCATATATAAGTGATGGCAAGCCCCGCTATCAATACAGTCTACCTACCTATTGATACGATAACGGCACTCAGGACTAAAGTTTGCACTATAGGCCGTAGACTGTCATTATCAAGAACAAAGGTAGTCAATCAGAATCTCAGTCAACTGTTAATAAGTTTATTCACCGGTAAGACTTAGCGATTGCCCTCGTTAATGACATTGTGCCGCGTGAGGTGATAGGAAATAAACATGAACCACCAGCCTTCAACTCTAGCGCGTCCTGTATCGGTTAATCCGTGTGATACCTCTATAAATGTGCCAGATAATATCAGTGCCCAACGCATGCAAACTTGCCATGCTCAAGCTTGCGATATTCATCCTTGCCATATTCACAATAGCCCTCGTATGGCTACGTGCGATTCGCCGCGCATTCACTTTACACGCTCTGCGCTTTTTTCTGCTCTAGCGACCAGCTTTGTCGGTTTTGGTATCGCACCTGCAGCTTTTGCTGATACTGCCATCAATGCAAATACTCCTGCTCAATCCACGACCAACCAAGTAGCGGCCAGTCAGTTAGCCACACTTTCAGATTCAAATGATGATGCTCAGCGCAATATTTTTGATAGTTCGGATGATGAGTTGTTGCAACAAGCCACAGCGATACAGCAGCAGGGTTATCAGATGATGACGCCTGCGCAGATTGATCGTGAACTGGCTGAGTTGAATACACAAAATACCCAAGACATTAATACGATAGGTAGCGGTAATAACCGCAATAATGCTAATGGTATTAGCAATCGTGACGTTGATAGAGATTTTACGGCGCCAATTGCGACGTTGAATGATACCGCGCCTCCTATTGGTTTAGATGTGGATCTTGATGCTGACAGCCTACCATTACCTAGCAATCTTGATACATTGGGTAGCAGTGAGACAGTATTTGAACCGACAGACGCGACTGAAGTGGTGCCAAATCCGATAAATGTCAGCGGATCTGTTAGTGCTGAAAATGTGGATGGTGACAGTAATAGCGACAGCGATGCTATTGATAATAGTAACGAGGCGGTCGCAAACACTAATGATGTGGCGGATACAGAGGATGCAACATCAAATGTTATTGACCCAAGTGATTACCTGCCAGATTACCAAACAGATACTCAGGTAGCCGTTGAAAATGTGGAACAAACCAATAGACCTGGACCACGGGAACGTAACAAAGGCAACATCGTTAAGCGTTTTTATAATCGCTTTTTTAATGATGGCGCCATTGCCATACCTAATGTCGAAACAACCATCTACTTACAGGAAGCCACGTCTGAAAATACAGACGATAGCGAACCAAAAGAAACTAAGGCTGATAATGATATCCAGCCGATGAAAAACATCAAAGCTGCACTAGACAATACTACGGTTCAATCTGTGGCTGACTTTACTGCGGCCTTACCTCGCTTGCGTCAAACGGCACTAGATGCTGCAAAAGCCGTGGGCTATTATGAAGTTACGTTGAGTTTGCGCCAGCCTAGTAGAGATACTTTGGATGTGGTTATTGAGGAGTTGGGTGAGCCAGTACGTGTCGATAGCCGTACTATTGAGATTCGTGGCGAGGGTAGTGATCAAGAGGAGTTTGCAAACTTTGAAAAAGAACTCCCACCACAAGAAGAAGATATCTTCAATCATCGTGTCTACAAAAACAGCAAAGCTGCGCTAGAGTCACTGAGTAATACCTATGGTTATTTTGACCAATATTGGCTAAACAAGTCTGTTGATATTATCTTGCCGGACAACACAGCAGACGTCTCTTTGGTCTATGACACAGGCAATCGTTACCAATTTGATGACGTTGTGTTTTTTACCTATGATCGAGAGACTAATACGTTAACAGAAGACCCAGACAAGCTGCCTGTCGAGCTATCATTATTACAGCAGTTGCTTGATTTCAAACCCGGCGATCCGTTTTATGCGCCTGATGTGACCAAATTTAGTAATGATTTATCAGCGACTCGTTATTTTAATACAGTGAACGTTGAATCGATACTACCACCAAATGAGAGTAGTGAAGCCAGTACATTGGCTTTTGATAATACCCCAGTGAATAGCAACAGTACGTCAGATGAAAACGTTAGTAATGGCAGCATTACAGATATCATTAATAATGGTAATGAATCTCTAATGACGGCTAACGAGGCTCTTGTCAGTGGCGCCAGCGACTCTAATAATGGCAGTGTGGTTAGTGAAAACACAGTCAATGAAGACGATATTGCTGCTATCGAGTTCGAGGCTGATGAAGCAACCCTTGATAAGCTGCAAGCCATTGAACAAAAAGCAGATCGTTTAAGCCGTTTACCAAACGATCGGGTATTAGATGAAAAACCTCAAGAAGCAGATAACCTGTTGGGTAAAATCAGTGACTCTATCAGTAATATCGCTCAAAAAATATTGCCTGACGAAAAGAGTATACTCGCTGATGAAAGCTTTGTACCACCGACATTAGCAGGACGCAAAACACCGCAAGAAGTAGCAGAAAGTAAAAAAGTGCCGTTGTATGTTTTTGTAGCCTCTAACAAACCACGCGATGCTCAAGTCGGTCTTGGTTATGGCACCGATACTGGCGTGCGAGCAACGGCAAAAATAGATTATAACCTGATAAATCGTCAAGGCTATCAGGCTGGAGCAGAAACGGAAGTTTCAAGAATTGCTAAAAATGTGGCGGTCTATGCCAGTCGACCTTGGAAGCATCCGCTCAATGATAAGCTAGATGCGCGTCTGACTTATGAAGAAGAGGTGATCGACCAAGGTGAAGGTAACTTTGATCTGTCTACTAGAACGTTAAAAGCGGCATTAGCACGTAATATTCGCCGTGATAACGGATGGAATCGTAGCTACTCTGTGCGCTACCGTTTGGATGAGTTAGAAACAGGGGTCGATGAAACAGAGTTGGATGATCTACCTATACGTTTTACGTCTTCAAATCCTAGTCAGCAAGCGTTGTTATTTGGCTATGGTATGAGTAAAACCAGTATAGATAGTGTGACTAATCCGACTCAGGGCATACGTCAGTCTTACTCTATTGAAGCAGGCAGTGAATCAGTTGCTAGTGATACCAATATGGCAATCGTTCGTGCAGGTGTTAGTGGTCTTTATAGCTTCGGCGATGCCGATAAGCATCAAGTATTAGGCAGTTTGAATACTGGCTATATCTGGGCAGATGACTTTTATGATGTGCCTTATAAATTACGTTTCTTTGCAGGTGGTGACCAGAGCATCCGTGGCTATGACTATGAGAGCTTATCACCACTAGAGAACGGCTACCTGACAGGTGGTCAAATTCTCGCTGTGGGTAGTGCAGAGTATAACTATGAGTTCAAACCGGGTCTTCGTGGAGCATTTTTCACGGATGTGGGTAATGCTTATGACGAAAACTTTGATACTGAGACAAAGGTCGGTGTCGGCGTCGGTATTCGTTGGTCGTCACCTGTGGGCGTGGTGCGAGTCGATGTGGCGGCTGGCGTGACAGAGGAGAGTATTCCCATTAGACTGCACTTCTTTATTGGTTCGCCTTTATAATTGTTAGATTCGTTCTGTTATTTATTATTTATCGTACCGATTGCCGGTAATCATTCTTTAACGTAGTTGAGTGCCATGCTGACAAAAAACAACCCGCCTAGTAATTCACCAGATGAAGATCCGGCACAGCGTGACGCTCGTGCAGTCAGGCGCTTGTATCCGTTATCATTTTTGCTCAAGCTACTGGTGCTGATTTTAATCGTACTCGCGATTATGTTTGCGGTGTTCTTTTATGCAGCCGGCACAGAGTCAGGCACCAAGTTTATATTAGAGAAAGTCAGTGCCGAGACAGGCATAGAGTTCGAATATGGGCAAGGTAACTTGCGTGACGGTATTTGGGTGACCGACATCGATATCAAGGCGACTGAAGACCTTGAGATATTGGTTGATAAAGCCTATGTAAAGATAGGCTGGCGCGCTGTATTTGCCAAAGAAGTGCATTTGCGTGAGGCCGACATACAGACTATTGAGATTATCAACAATGAGCCACCAACGGGTGAGCCTTTCGATTATAAAACCCTGCAATTACCCGTTAATCTACGGTTTGATCAAGCTAAAATCAAGAGCATCACTTATAAGCAAGTGACCAAAGATCCTATCATCGTCCGTAATGTCGTTGCCCGTGATTTGACTTGGGTCGGCAGTACGGTATCCATTGCTCGTGGTGATTTGCAGTATGCTGACATCGTTAATATCAGTGCTTTAAAAGGTGAGATTGATTTACAAGGCGATTATCCGCTAGATTTAAGTGCTATTGCAGAAGTAAGTGCGCTAGAACAAGCCTATATTGATCCACTAAACATTACCGCAACAGGTACGCTCAAGCGCACGGTTGGTAAATTACGCAGTCGCTATAATGATAGTGATGTCAGTGGTGATTTTATCGTGCAGGGATTGGACAGCGATTCACCGTTTAGGGCAAAACTGCAATGGGATGATATCTTAATCCCGTATGCAGAAGATCAAGATATTCGCCTAAAAAGCGGTACGGCCACAGCAGAGGGTGTCATCTCTGAGATACGTCTACGCATCAATACTGAACTGACGGCCAAAGACATTCCTTCAGGTCATTATCAAGGCCGTGCGATTATTGCTGATAGTCAGCTGCGTATTGATCGTTTGGATGCTGATGTACCTGCTGGACGTTTGGTGTTGCAAGGTATTTTAGATTGGAAGAGTAGCTTTGATGCAAAAATCCGAGCGACAGGCAGTAACTTTGATATCCGCCAAGCGATTCCTGATGAGTACGCTGACTTTAAAGCGTACGCACCGCAAACGCTTAATGGCAGACTATCATTACATTATCAGCAGCGAAATAGTGTTGGTAATACAGAGATAGATGCAGATTTACGTCAACGTGATGGTGAGCATGTCAATGCTAATATTGCCAGCGGCAAAGTTTCAGCGAAATCTAAACAGGCAGCTCCTTGGTATATTGAGGCTAAATGGCAAAACCTAGTCCGCCGTGATGTGCCTGATGTCGGCAATATTAATAGCCCGAGTGGACAGGCTGATGTTATCATTCGTGGCTCACAGCTATCCGTTGATGCCAATGCGGTTATCAATGAGCTCAATGCTGCTCCCAAAGGCAACTATGACGTGCGTCTACGCAAAGCTGGTGACGTCATTGATATCAATCGCCTTAACTATGAAGGAATCGTAGGCGACCTATCTGGTACTGGACAGATTCGACTAGCGAGTAAGAATACGCCACTCATATGGCAAGTGGATGCGAGTACCAAAGGCTTGCTCCCGAAAAAATACCGTAGTGACTTACCACTTGAGCGTCTAACGGGTAATGTTAGTGCACGCGGTCGTCTGTTAAATATCACCAAAAGCGGTGTCAGTGGTCAGCGCCATATCATTACGCTGAATAACACGGATTTGCAGACGCAGCTTGATGCCACACAAGACAGTCGTACTATCGGTATAACAGGTGGCGGTGATGCCAGCGTCGATATCGTCGGTGGTGAGCTGTCTGTATTTGATGCGCGTTTTGATGGTCAAATTGATACGGCAGATGTACCAAAAGGCCGCCTATCTATTGATGCTGCTGGTACGCCAAATCTGATTAGTATCCGTAAATTGAATTACAATGGCGAGGCTGGTGCAGTGGCAGCGAAGGGTGTCATTGATTTACGCAAAAATATTGGTTGGACGGTAGATGGCCGCTTTGACGATTTTAATTTGGGTTATTTTCTACCCAATAACCCAGCGATTCTGACGGGCGATCTAACCACCAGTGGTGAATGGCAAACGCCGCCTAGCAATAGTAAAAACACGCCAGGTAAGCTGAAACGTTTTGCCGTAAATTTCGATGGTGTACTGGATGCTGAGCAACTGCCAGCAGGTAAGCTGACTATTGATGCCAGTGGCGATGATCAATTGATTCGTATCAAACGCTTCCGTCATGTGGGTGCTGCCGGCAGCATTGATGCCAAAGGCACCGTAGATGTGCGTCAAGGAGTTGCGTGGGATATCAATGCGGTAATGGATCGTTTTAACCTAGGGTATTTCCTAAAAGACACACCAAGTCTTATCACGGGTACGATAGATACTGATGGACGCTGGAGTGATTCGCAGCAAATTATCAATATCAAGCAAGTCAATTTGAGCGGTATGTTAAAAGGGCAGACGTTGAGCGCTAAAGGCAGCTTGGCGGCGAAAATGCGCTTACCAAAAGACTTGGCAAGCTACTTTGAAAGTCTGCAAACGCAAGATGCTCAAGCGCAATACAAAAAAGTAAACGCCTTAATTGATAGCTTAAATGCCGAAAACCTCGTACTGCGTTGGGGTGATAATTACATAACTGCTAACGGTAATGCTAAGCAGCTACAAACCAAAATCAATATCACCAGCTTAGATCAGCTCTCAGATCAGCTGGCTGGTAAAGTAACTGGCGGTGCCACTTTATCGCAGCCAGTAGGACAAGCGTTACCAACCATTTATATTGATTTGGTAGGTGAGCGTCTTGCGCTACCAGGCTTTGTTTTACGTCAGGGTCGTGTCCGCGGAAAACTGGTCAATCTAGCAAATAGCCCAAGTCAGCTTATCATTACTGCCGAAGGCTTAGATGCTGCTGGACAGAGTTTTAAAAGTGTTAAGGCTTCATTCAATGGGACAGAGCAGGCACATGTAGTCGATCTCGACGTAGCCAATGAACAGCTAACTATTGGTGCACGAGTCAAAGGTGGTTTCAATCGTAATAACGTGAGCTGGTCTGGAGTCATCGGTGAGGGTCGTATTCAGTCTAAATATGCGACTTTAAACCAGTTGCAACCAGCGCAGTTGATTGTGAATTTACCTAATGAACAGAACGGAAAAAATACGGACTTTAAAGTACAGCTAGCCGCGCATTGTTGGCAAGCTGCTGATCAAACTGGCAAGCTGTGTTTACGCAAAAAATTAGTCGCATCACCAGATCAAGGTGAGGTCGATGTGGCCTTACAGAATTTAGATACTTCATTATTCTCAGTCTTTTTGCCCAAAGATATTGATTGGCATGGCAAGATTAATGGTAAAGCTATTGTCGGCTGGCAACGTGGTCGTCCGCCGACTATTAATACAACATTGTATTCGGATAACGGCAAAATTGGCTTAGCTCAAGAGGGTGATAGCGCTGCTGTTACTTTACCTTATAAGCGGGTTTCTCTCATTGCTGTATCCGTTCCAGAAGGCCTCAAGCTACGCACAGACATCAATACCGGAAGCGGTGCTCGTGGCTATGCTGAAGTCGTTGTTGATCCTTATAAGGCGCCTAAGCCAATTTCGGGTGCATTGGTACTCAATGAGCTTAATCTAGCGATATTTAAGCCTTTCTTCCCAGGGATGCGAGTCCTGCGAGGAAATGTCACGATGGCAGGTGGCGTCGGTGGTACGCTGGACAAGCCGCAGTTCTATGGTGATGTGAAGCTTTCTAATGGCCGTATCGCCATGTTGGATTTACCGATTAACTTGACCAATGTGAATGCTGCTGCCAAAATTCGTGGCACTCAAGCAACGATGGATGGCACGTTTAACAGTGGTACTGGCAAAGGCTCTCTAACAGGAACGGTTGATTGGAAACAGAAGCTACAGGCTAAGCTAAGTGTTATCGGCGAAGGCTTGGTGCTTACTCAGCCGCCGTTGCTAGTGGCTGAAATCGATCCGGATATTGATATTATTGTGCGCCCAGGTGATCGCTATGTTGATATCAAAGGTGCCATTAGTGTACCGTCAGCGACTATCCGTCCACCAGAAGCCAGTGAAGATATCGTGACGCAAACCGAAGATGCAGTCGTACTTGATCGTCGTTTGATTGGTAATATCGATGAAGTCTTGGCCATCTCGAAGCCTTGGTCTATCAATGCAAATATTGGTATTGATTTGGGTGAGGATATCAACTTCCGTGGATTTGGTGCCGTGATTCCTTTAGCAGGGGCGATTAATATCACCCAAAATGGTACTGGGGTTATGCGTGCAAAAGGTGTGGTGCAGGTATCGCGTCGTACTGACATCAATGCCTTTGGTCAAAGTTTAGAGCTCAATTATGGTCAAGTACGCTTTGATGGCGATGTCATGAATCCGACCTTAAGTGTCGAAGCAGTTAAAAGTATTGAAGGTAAAATAGTAGGCCTACGTGTTAAAGGTGATACTGAGTCACCAAACATTATTGTCTTCAATAATGCTGGTCTGACACAGCAGCAAGCGATGAATGCGTTGGTCACAGGCCGCCTTACTAATACAGGTGCGACCCAAATCAGTGAGCAAGGATTTAAATCGCAGGTTACCAATAATTTAGCAGCGGCTGGATTGAGTTTTGGACTGAGTGGCACGCGCAGCTTAACCAATCAGATAGGTCAGGCTTTTGGTTTACAATCTCTCACCGTGGATGCATCAGGAAGCAGTGAAGACACCAATGTCAATGTCACCGGTTATGTGACCCCTGATTTATATATTCGTTACGGAGTGGGTGTGTTTAATGCTCAAAATAGCTTGTCGGTTCGTTACCAGTTGACGCGTCGTATCTATGTTGAAGCAAGCGCCGCTGCAGAGAATGCAGTAGATGTGGTTTATAGTTGGCAGTTCTAAACGCAACGCTATAGTCAGAGAACTACTAAACTGCTACGGTGTTAGTCTCCTTAGATGTACTACCTGTACAATCTGCAGTCGACTGCCTTGTAGCAATTTTAGATTTCTTTGACTATAAATTATTATCAATATCTAAAACCTATATCCATTAACGATGACCACAGTAATTTTCAGCCAATAAAAAACGCCTTTTAATGAAGGCGTTTTTTTATAAGTGGACATCGAGTGATGTTCATTCTATTTGGTTAGGATTAGTCGATTATTACGTGTCAGGCGTAGGCGGTACTCTTCACCTTCATGCTCGATACGTACTTCCTTAGTTAGGGCAAATAAGTGCTGTGATTGTAGGGTAGGTAGACGGTTTTCGCGGCAGTTTAGATAACGAGAGATGACCATGCTCATAATAAAATCCTTTTGATAAAAAATAGCTGAGTAGCGATAATAGTAAGTAATCGTCTTTAACGATAATAATTATCATTTAGATTGAATGATTTTGCAAGACAATTGATAAAATAAAATGCAGTTATTATGTAAACTTATCTAAAGCAGTTGTTATAAAGCCTATCTTATTCGAGATGAACCATAAGTATTGTATTTTAAATCAGTGACTTAAGTTATATTTCTACTATTTCCTAATATTTTCGTATGACTGAATATACTCTAATAAAAATAAACAACGAAGGACAAAACCATGCATAGCGAACCAAATAACCAAGAAACAAACCAAACCATAGATAAAAAAGCAGTCATCGTAAA
This sequence comes from Psychrobacter sp. TPE 89C, assembly GCF_055522395.1. Classification (NCBI taxonomy): domain Bacteria; kingdom Pseudomonadati; phylum Pseudomonadota; class Gammaproteobacteria; order Moraxellales; family Moraxellaceae; genus Psychrobacter; species Psychrobacter sp. TPE 89C. The sequence continues at coordinate 155,895 of NZ_JBVFXW010000003.1, read as the reverse complement.
CGTTGCTGTCGCTGTTATTCATCATAAAGAGCAATATTTGCTTGGGTTTAGAGATGCTACCCAACACCAAGGCAATCGCTATGAGTTCGTCGGTGGAAAGATTGATGCCAATGAGAGTGCAGAACAGGCACTGGTTCGAGAAGTCGCTGAAGAAACAGGGATTGCTATAGAGAATGACATTATCGTCAAGCTTGGTCGTTTGCATCATGACTATGGTGACAAGCAGGTTGTACTACAGGTTTACAAGATTGAGCTGACAGCGCAGCAATACGAGCAGCATAAGCATTGCGAATATGGATTAGAAGGGCAGGCGCTGACATGGGTGGATAAATCTAAGCTATTGGCAGGTGAGTATCCCTTGCCCGCTGCGAATAAAACGATTCTAGAGTGGCTGAGATTGCCAACGCAGATAACGATTACCTATCCATTATCACATTTTAGCGAATATTCTGATCCAGCGGCAGCGTGGTTGCAATATCATCAAGACAAGTTAGCGATAGAGTCTTTGGTTTATATTCGAACAAAAGAAGCTTACGCAGATCGCTCAGACAATCTAGCAGCGCAATTGATGCATGTCCGTCCCGACGTTCAAGCGATTGTACCTTATGATGCCGATAGCCAGTTTCTAGACATTGATAAGTCAACATCGATTAAAGATGAAAGCATTTCCCATCAAATCGTTGCAAATCATTTGACCCATACGGCATTAATGCAATGGCTTGAAAGTGTTTCAGACACTTCTGTATCTGAGTATTGTTTATCGGATGACTTTCCATTGATAATCAGCTGTCATGATATTGCCAGTATTGAAGCGGCAAACAAACTCGCCAGTGCTCGAATACAGCAACAGCTGCCGCCAGTGTTCGGTATTTTCATCTCACCAGTATTAGCCACTCACACGCATCCTGATACTGTGCCACTTGGTTGGGAGGCATGGTCTGCCTTAGCACAGCTGGCCGATATGCCAGTCATTGGTTTGGGCGGTCTATCACCCATGATGATAGAGCGTGCATTAGAACATGGCGGTGTCAGTGTTGCTGGTATTCGTCAGTTTTTTAACAGTGAAAAATGAGAAAAAATTCGACTTATATTGAGCCTATTATTTGTTGAAAATTAACAGGGACATCACTGATTTTTCTGATATTTATCCAGTAAGTAACTATGTTTTTATTAGGTGTTCATTCCACCGCATAAAGACCTAGTTACTTACAAACCGTTGCGTTTCCCTACATTGCGACACTGTTTTAATAGTCAAGTTGTCCTTAACATAGAATACCTAATTAAAGAGTGTTTACTCTATCACTCATAAGCAAACTGTTTATTATTCATTAGCAAATTGCCTATGAAAATATATTTTGACCCTTGCAATAACATCAAATTCTATAGCGCTGGTTTACCTATTAGACACGCTTTTTGAATTTGGCGACGTTCAGAGAGTTAGACTAGGTGGATAAATACACAAAGAATTTTTCACAGTCATTATTAATAACGGTAATTCTATGAAAGCCAACAAGTTACCTAAGTCAGGATGGTCTGATTCACAGGAAGCTGGTTCTCAATCTCAGCAGACTAGCCAGTCAAGCAGTTATTATCTAGATAAAGATAATGCGCAAAAGGCAGGCTATGCCAGCAATGATGCTAGCTACAACCATGACGAATCGAATGATGAGTATCCGAGCCATTCGGTAAAAGACACGTCTTCGCAAGACAGCTATTTTGGGTACAAGAGCGCTGTCAAAAGCCTGCTAAAGGCAAAAGAGTCTGCTATGTCTGATGATGACATTACGAAAAATAATGATTCGAAAAGCAGTCCTGAACAGTCTCAAGGACTGACCAATTCGGAGCCTGTAGCTTCAGAATCTGTAGATGAACAAATAAAAATATCAAAAGATAAATCTGAGCACAGAGATTTTGAACAAGAAACCGATTCGTCATCGGATACCACTCACTCATCATACAAAGAAATACCGGAGCGCATATTTATGAATGGACTGATTAAGCATACAGGTATTGCCTTAGCGATTATTATACCATTGGCTGCGTTTTCAGCTTATGCTGCTACGCCACCAGTCAATGCAGCGTCTATGGCTGCTACCAATGCAACGATGGATAAGACGACAACAGAGACGCTGTCTATCGAACCAAGTGCCATCATTCATAAGTCTGCAAATACCCCAACGACAGTCGATAGCGTCGACCTCGAAAAATATGCTGGAACGTGGTACGAGATAGGGCGCTTACCGATGTATTTTCAACGTAAATGCGCAGGTGATGTTACTGCCAATTATGCTCAAAAAGCTGATGGAAAAGGTATAACTGTCACTAACAAGTGTATGGCCGAAGATGGCTCGGAGATTGTTGCTGAAGGTCTAGCAAAGCCAGCGGATGAGACTGGTAGTAAGCTAAAAGTAACTTTCTTGCCCTCATGGATTCGTTGGTTACCAGTCGGCCGTGCCGATTATTGGGTACTAGCACGTGATGCTGATTATAAGACGGCATTGGTCGGCACACCTGACAAAGATTATTTATGGCTATTGGCTCGTTCGCCTAATGTTAGTCAAGAAACCTATTCTAAATATCGTCAGATTGCACAACAACAAGGTTATGACTTAAAAGAATTTAAGCTCACACCGCAAACCAATCAGACGGTGAATTTAACGCCATAGTTAATATAAATATAAAACGTTAAATTTTGATGGTGGAATGAGTTTGTATATCTGATAGGCAGCTGGTTATTATTAGATTTTTTTTCACAAAAAGCCATAGCAACTCTTACTCAAAAAACCTAATAGGGCAGCATATATGGCTGCCTTTATTTTTATCTCTATTTATATATGAGTCTGTATATGAGAATGAAACCTATTATGCACACTAGCTAATCGGTTACTACTGGCAAAATGAGGCGTTTTAGGCTAAAATCTATGCGATTCAAATACTCTAGTGTCAATAACCCGTATTGATAGTGGTTGATTATCATATTAGAGTCACCATTTAGAGCATACACAACCTATCTATTTCATACTTCTTCATATTTTATTGATCATACATTACTGACCATAAGGATGTTTCTCGTGAGCAACGCTGATACCTTACGCCAATTACATCAAGACCACTTAAGCAACTATAACAATCAAGAGCAACAAGCGATTGAGCTAATGGGGTTATTGAATAAGCTCTATAATGCGCAAGACGTACAAGTGACCTTGTTCGGCGAAACGCTAGACTCTACCTCAGTTGGTCAAATACTCGCTTTGCATCAAAAAGTTGCATTGCGTGACCATGGCGCTAAGTCTATTGATATCGCTGACACGTTAGCGATGGTAAAAGTCATCGCAGAGAGCAAAGATATCCAAGCCACTCGTATCGATGTTGGTCAATTGATCGCTAATGACACTGACGTACAAGCTGCGCTAAAATCTGTTAATAATGCAGGTGCCGTGAATGGCGCGACAGATGTTGTATTATATGGTTTCGGCCGTATTGGCCGTATCTTGACCCGTTTATTACTGGCGCAAGCGTCAAGTGCAAAAGGTATGCAGTTAAAAGCTATCGTCGTACGCCCAGCAGCTGCTGGTGACTTGGCCAAACGTATTTCATTGCTTGAGCGTGATTCGATCCATGGTAGATTCTTGGGTGGCATCAGTATTGATGATGATAACAACGGCATGATTATTAATGGTCGTTTTGTACAAGTTATCTATGCGAAAGATCCTAGTGAAATCGACTACACCGCTTATGGTATCAACGATGCTCTCGTTATCGATAACACAGGTATTTGGAAAGACGAAGCAGGCCTTGGCAAGCATTTACAGTCTACTGGCGTGAAAAAAGTACTACTGACTGCCCCTGCTGGTGGCGATATCAAAAACGTCGTTTATGGTGTGAATAACGATACCGTTGGTGATGACACTATCGTTAGTGCTGCCAGCTGTACGACCAATGCTATTACACCAACGTTAAATGTATTGAATGATGAGTACGGTATCGAAAACGGTCACGTAGAGACTATCCACTCATTTACCAATGATCAAAACTTGGTTGATAACTACCATAAAGCAGACCGCCGTGGTCGTAGTGCTGTGATGAACATGGTTATCACGAGCACAGGCGCAGCAAAAGCAGTTGGTAAAGCATTACCAGAATTAAGTGGTAAGCTAACGGGTAACGCTATCCGTGTACCAACACCAAATGTCAGCCTAGCGATTTTGAACTTAACGCTTAAAACGGCACCAGAAAGTGCTGAAGCGTTGAATGAATTTTTGCGTAAAATCGCTAACAGCAGCGCTTGGCAGTCGCAGATTGCTTATACAGATTCTACAGAAGCCGTATCAACGGATTTCGTTGGCACGACTCATGTTGGTATCATTGATGCGCAGGCGACTATTCTTACTGGTAATCAAGCCATTGTGTATGTTTGGTATGATAACGAAGTAGGTTATAGTACTCAGGTATTGCGTCTGGCGACACAGATGGCCGGAATCAGCTACGCTCAGATTCCTGCATAGAACGTTAAGCATAACAAACCAGTTGTCTGATATTGTGTGAACCAGTGCAGTAATACTGCAAAATTTGCCATAATAGCGTCTGGTTTGGATAGCTTGATATTGCGTTAGCTGTCATACTTAAACACCCGATAGTCCGATTGATTATCGGGTGTTATTTTCATAGTGAATATCAAATACAAGTAGCGTGCTTTTAGCGCTTATTTTGTCACAACATTTTTTGTGAAAATACAGTAAAACCCATAATATAACCGTTGGTTGTAACCAGTATATAAACTGGATTGTGAATTAAGGAAAGTAAAATGCGATTTATTGATGAAGCCGTCGTAACGGTAAAAGCAGGTGACGGTGGTAACGGAATCGCCAGTTTTCGCCGAGAAAAATATGTCCCACGTGGTGGCCCTGATGGTGGTGATGGTGGTAAAGGCGGAGATGTTTATGTCATTGCAGAAGACAACACTAACACGCTAGTTGACTATCGTTATACCCGTCGTCACGACGCCATGCGAGCTGAGAATGGTCACAGTAGAAACTGTTCAGGCAAAGGCTCTGATGATTTGTTTTTACCCGTGCCTATCGGTACCACGGTAGTTGATACCGAAACAGATGAAGTATTGGGTGATTTGATTGAACTTGGTCAGACGTTACTAATTGCCAAAGGTGGTGATGGTGGTCTGGGCAATACCCATTTCAAAAGCTCTACCAACCAAGCACCACGTAAAGCGACATCTGGTTTTGAAGGTGAGTTAAAAGTTCTTAAATTTGAGCTAAAAGTAGTGGCGGATGTTGGCTTGATTGGTTTGCCTAATGCTGGTAAATCTACCTTTATTCGTCAAGTTTCTGCTGCTAGACCAAAAGTTGCTGACTATCCATTTACCACACTCGTTCCTAATTTAGGTGTAGTTGATATCGGTCGTCATCGCTCATTTGTGATGGCAGATATTCCGGGTTTGATCGAAGGTGCTTCAGAAGGTGCCGGACTTGGTATCCGCTTCTTAAAGCATGTGGCGCGTACTCGTCGTCTTTTACATGTGGTCGATGTAAAGCCAGTTGATGGCAGCGATCCAGTAGCCAACGCTCGTGTTATCTTAAATGAACTTGAACGTTTTTCGCCTGAGTTATCCAACTTGCCTCAGATTTTGGTATTAAACAAAATCGATCAGGTGCCTGAAGAAGAGTTAGATGAGCTCTGTACCCATATTGTCGCTGAGCTTGATTGGACAGGCGATGTATTTCGCACCTCAACCCTAATGGGTGAAGGGACTGATGCAGTTAAATATCATTTGATGAATGAGATTGAGCTAGAGCGTGAGCGTGAACTAGAAGATCCTATCTTCGCTGAAGCACAAAGAACACGTTTTGAGCGCTTAGAAGTAGAAGTCCGCCTGAACACTGAAGCCCAGCGTGAAGCCTATCGTGCGGCCCGCAGAGCAGCACGTGAAGGGGTGGACTTAAATGACGATGATGACGACTTCGATGATGAAGACGGTGTCGAGGTGGTTTACGTTCCATAAGTGAACAAGCTTGAACTGATGTACCTGAATTTTTTAAATCAATCCCCTAATCAATTCATAAGATAAAAAGGAGTTTATATGGCAGATGGCATAGAAAACACGATCGAAGAAGCAAGATTTGTTAAGCAAAATCGCAACTTTGATATTCAGCGCGTTATTGTCAAGATTGGCTCATCGTTGTTAACCAATAACGGTCGAGGGCTGGATCGAACTGCCATATACGAGTGGGCCAAACAGATTGCTAAGCTGCATAAGCAAGGCGTCGAGGTACTGCTAGTATCGTCAGGTGCTGTTGCTGAAGGTGTGGTACGTATGAACCTTGAGGAGCGCCCCAAAAAACTAGCCGCACTACAGGCTTGTGCTTCTATTGGTCAGATGGGTTTGATTGAAACATGGTGGTCAGCATTAATCCAACATGGTATCCAAAGCTCGCAGCTGCTATTGACTCATGATGATTTGTCTAATCGTAGCCGTTATCTCAATACGACAGGTGCATTGACGCAATTATTGGAATGGCGCGTGCTACCTGTTATTAACGAAAACGACACCATCACCATTGATGAAATTAAATTCGGTGATAATGACACATTAGGGGCAATGGCAGCAGCGATGGTCAATGCTGATTTGTACATTATCCTCACCGATCAAGATGGTGTATTCACAGACAATCCGCGTGACAATCCTAATGCAAAAATGATTCGTCAAGAGCGTGCGATGGCTGATTATTTGTTTGATATAGCCGGAGATGGCGGCAAGCTAGGACGCGGTGGTATGTTGACCAAAATCCGTGCTGGTCGTCTTGCTGCAATGGGTGGCTGTCCAACCGTTATCGTAAGCGGTGCAATTGATGACGTTATAACTCGTGTTGTATCAGGTGAAGCGGTTGGTACACTTTTGACAACCAACGATGAAGACAAGATCATTGCTCGTAAGCAATGGTTGGCGGCTCACCTGCGTATGTCAGGTAGCTTGGTTGTGGATGCAGGTGCTGCAAAGGCACTGACTGAACATAATAGAAGTCTACTACCCGTTGGCGTTGTCGAAGTCCGTGGTGGTTTTGATGAAGGTGACGTGGTTGAAATTATTCATCAAGATACCGGTGAGCGTCTCGCAGTCGGGCAGGTTAATTTTTCATCGCAAGATGCGCATCGAGTAGCACGTGAGCGTACAGAGCAGTTTGATAAGATTTTTGGTAGTAGTGAAGAGCGTGTGGTCATGGTACACCGTGATAACTTGGCATTAACCGTATAGCACATTAATAATATAGAAATGCTTGGTATGCATACAGTCTTAGTCTAAATATGGATTAATAGTATTGAAACTGAGATGTTGTCATGACCATTCTATAAATATTTATCATTCTTTTATTTAACGTATTTTATCCAACAAAGTATTCATCAATAAGTATGAATGCTTTGTTGTTTTGGAGATTTGTACATGAGTGCTTCAGACAATAGTAACTCGACTCAGCACGACTTTGCACCATTAAAAAACGACAGATTGCTGAGAGCACTACGATTTGAGACGATAGACACCACCCCAGTTTGGATGATGCGTCAAGCAGGTCGTTATTTACCAGAATACAAAGCAACCCGTGCTGAAGCGGGCGACTTTATGAGTTTGTGTAGAGATACAGACCGTGCCACTGAAGTGACTTTGCAGCCACTGCGTCGTTATGATTTAGACGCTGCTATCTTATTCAGTGACATCTTGACCATACCTGATGCCATGGGGCTAGGCTTATATTTTGAAGCGGGCGAAGGCCCTAAGTTTAAGCATCCTATTCGTACGCAAGCGGATCTTGATAGAATACCAAAGCTTGATCCGACCGACTCTCTTGATTACGTCATGCATGCGGTGACGAGCATCCGTAAAGCGCTGAATGGTCAAGTGCCGTTATTTGGTTTTTCTGGTAGCCCGTGGACGCTAGCCACTTATATGATTGAAGGCGGCAGCTCAAAAGACTATCGCTATACCAAAGGTTTTTTATACAGCAATCCTGAATTTTTGCATCAACTATTGGATAAATTGGCAACGTCTGTCATTGATTATCTAGATGCGCAAGTAGTCGCTGGTGCCCAAATTTTACAGATATTTGACAGTTGGGGCGGCGCGCTTGGTCATCGTCAGTTCATTGACTTTTCTCATGCTTATAATAAGCGTATTGTCGCTGAGCTAAAGGTACGCCATCCGGAAATACCAGTGGTATTGTTTACGAAAGGTGGTGGGCTATGGTTAGACATCCAAGCTGATAGTGAAGCCGATGCTTTGGGCCTAGACTGGACGATGCCGATTGACCGTGCACGTCAAGTATTGACTGACAGTCAGCGCCAGTTGACCAAGCAGCATAAAAAACTACAGAGTAGCAAAGCCATCCAAGGTAACTTGGATCCAGCAACTTTGTATGGTTCACCTGCGACAATTCGCGCTGAAGTAAATGCAATGCTAGATAGCGCTTATGCGAGCGGCGAAAAAACAGGTTATGTCGCAAACTTAGGTCATGGCATCACTCAGTGGGTCAACCCTGACAATGCAAAAGTATTTATCGATGCAGTGCACGATTACAAAATCTAAAGTTTGGATATGCAAAGCTTATAAGCGTCAATATAGACGTTATATTTATCTGCTATTTACTGAGTAAAAGAAAAAAGGATATCTTATGATTTCAGCAGCGATTGTTGGTGGTACAGGTTATACAGGTATTGAGCTGATTCGCTTATTATCTGCTCATCCTGAAGTATCTATTGATTTGCTAACCTCGCGTAGTGAAGCTGGTACTCGAGCTGATGAGATATTCCCAAGCTTGCGCGGTATATCGGATATCGTTTTTAGCGACTTAGGTGACGATACGCTTGCGACGCTGCAAAAGTGTGATGTGGTGTTTTTTGCGACACCACACGGCGTGGCAATGCAACAAGCTGAGGCGCTTACCCAAGCTGGTGTAAAGGTCATTGATTTGGCTGCTGACTTTCGTTTGCAGTCATTGACTGACTTTGAAAAGTGGTATAAACAGTCACATGCGTGTCCTGAGCTGTTAAAGACCGCTGTTTATGGATTACCTGAAGTCAATCGCGATAAACTTGCAAATGCATTGTTGGTGGGCAACCCTGGCTGTTATCCAACCACTGCGATTTTGGGTTTGAAGCCGATTATTGAAGCACAAAATAAACAAGCAGAACGTTTGATTGAATCTCGCATTGTTATTGATGCAAAGTCTGGTGTTTCTGGAGCGGGTCGCCAAGCCTCGCTTGCGCTCAATTATGCTGAATCAACAGATAACTTTAAAGCTTATAGCGTCGAAGGGCATCGTCATCTACCTGAAATTGAGCAGGGTGTTGCACAATTATTAGATAGTCAGTTTACCCATCGTATTCGTTTTTTACCGCATTTAGTACCGATGATACGCGGTATGCTAAGCTCAATTCATATGGAACTGACGGATGCTGGGGCTGCTATCGACTGGCAACAGGCGTTTGAAGACGTCTATGCATCAGAGACGTTCGTTGATGTGATGCCAAAGGGTGTTTACCCTGATACACGTAGTGTACGTGCCAGTAATCGTTTACGTATTGCCGTGCATCAAGACAATGATCGTGCTGAGCTGACGGTTATCGTGGTACAAGATAACTTAGTCAAAGGCGCTGCAGGACAAGCGGTGCAAAATATGAATGTTATGTTTGGTTTTGATGAGTCAATGGGGCTGAATTTCGCTCCTATTGTTCCATGATATGGCTTTTCGACGTCAGACCATTGGTATTTATGTTGCTAGGTATTGCTTATAAATTCCGCTATAATAAAACGTACTTATTGTTGAGAGATACCGCCTAAATGCGTGTTAAGTTTATGTTACGCTTTTGCTCACAGTCGGCACGTTCATCGTGTACAGATGTCACTCGCCATCGTTACAGCTTAGTGAGAGCTATAGGCAGCGAGCAGCAAGGAGCCTCTACGCTAGTACTGTCGCTATTTGTGGTTGTCATACTGGTGACAGCTATGGTTGGACTGATATTTGGTCATAAGCTTGGTTATCAGCGTGGCTACCATTCTATAGAGACGGAAACCCAGCAAGTATTAATCAATAGTGGTGAGGCAGTCAAAGAGCTGGAAGACACGCGTCTTAGTCATAAAATAGCGATTAAGAAAGCTGCTACTGCCAAGCAAGAGCTGGCGATAAGCTTAGCCAATGTGAAAGAGCTGCGTGAAAGTAAGCAAGAATTAACGGTCGAAAACAGACAGCTCTCACAGCTCAACGAGCTATATGCTGATATTGTTAGTAGCAAGGGCGGGATGCCATTACAGGTGCTGGGTGCTCATATCAAACCATTACCGGAAAACGCTTTTGAGTATATGTTTGATATTGGAATGCTTGCAAGTGATGGATTATCAAAACGCTTGACGCTAAAATTGACATTGCTTAATGATGATGACTTTGTAGAAGTGCCTATAGAACGTTCAGTTGATACGATTGAAGGTATCGTCCGTATTCGCGGCCGCTTTATCATGCCATCCAGTTTTAAACCGTTACAAGCGAAACTTAGTTTGAGTGCAAACGGGCAGAAAGTAGAGCAGCTTTATGATTGGAAGCTCGGTGCTCGAGTTGACAATATGCCGCTATCACTTATAGACTTGCCAGAAGTCGATGACAGCCCCATTAAGCCTTAGTATTTGCAATGTATGCATACTCGATACTTATATCATATCTACTATCGTCGGTTCAGGGTAACTTAGATACGAGGGAGGCGAGTGACAGTACTACAAACAGTAGACTAAGCGAGCCTGATACTATATTTGAAAGTGTTAAATCTAATTGTATTAAACTAGCGATTACCTCTCTTCAGTATCCCTTATTCCGTAAAAAATATACCTATTAATTTGTACTCTAATTATGATAAATCAAGCAATATTACAGACTACGCCAATCGTCTCTGATTGGCATCTCCCAAACATGCCTGCTGACCGTGCGCAAGATGGGGATACGGACGGCGAAACGTCACCACAAGCAGACGTATTAGTGGCAGAGCCGGAAGTGGCTAAGCCACCGATGTATGCAGTCGTTATGTACAATGACAACTATACACCGATGGAATTCGTCGTCTATATTCTGCAATCAGAGTTTCGTCACAGTATGGAATCTGCCGTTGAGATTATGTTGACGATTCACAATGCGAGCAAAGGCATTGCGGGTATTTATCCAAAAGACATTGCGGAGACTAAGGCCAAAAAAGTAAATAGTTTGGCGCATCGTGAAGGATATCCACTACTGACTCAAATAGAGCCGCACCAAGGCGAATAACTGAATCCCTCTATTATGCTGATTTCAATGTTTCGTTTATATGTTCTTACCTTTGATAAATAGCTCACTTGCCACAGTGAGCTAGATAGTTATCTTACATAGAATTTTTTTCACTTCACTGTTTATATAAAAACCCTTCAAATTCTTTGTTGCCTCGTCCATTCTCTCTTTTATCTGTTTAATTCTCTAAGCTTTTATCCTTTATTATTTCTAACACCGTTAGTGTATAGCACGCTTTGATACACTTTAGTCGTTTTTAATAGATTGACTCTGATTGAGTATCGTGTTGATATAAAGAACAGCAAGTATGAGTTATCAACACTCTGGGTTGGTAATAGTTAGTTGATGATAGATAGTACTGTTATTTATACAATCCCTAGACAGTGTCATTTAGTAAGATATTTTAATAATACAGATATTACCCTTGAACAATCCATCTATCGCCCTGATTTACTTACTAACTCATTCATAAAGCTATCAATTATAAAGATAGGTATAACCGTAGGAAGTTGTTATGTTAAGTCGTCATCTTGAAGTTTCTTTGCGTTTAGCAATGACACTTGCGCGTCAAAAATCGCATGAGTATCTAACTGTTGAACACCTACTACTGGCATTGCTAGAAAATACGCACGCCGCCAATACATTGACTGCTTGCAATGCAAATGTCTCAACGCTGCGTACTGAGTTGGAAGCTTACATCAATAAGCATACGCCAACGATAGATGCAGATACAGAGCAATCACCGCAGCCTACCCAAAGCTTTGATCGTATTTTGCAACGTGCTATTTTTCATGTGCAGTCTATTGGTGGTGGCCGTTTGGTAGAAGGCTCGGATATTTTAGTATCTATGTTCTCTGAGCATGATACCTATGCTGTTTACCTGCTTAAAAAGCAAGGTATCAGCCGCCTTGAGCTGACTCAGTATTTATCACATGGTCAAGATAAAGAAGAACCCTCTGAGCCGCGTGCTTCGATGACTGGTGAGCGCCGTAATGCCTCAGAGAAAACCAGCAAAGATCCATTGGTGGAGTTTGCGACCAATTTAAACCAACGTGCTGCTGAAGGTAAAACGGATCCATTGATCGGACGTGCCTCTGAAATTGAGCGTGCTGCGCAAGTACTATGCCGTCGCCGTAAAAACAACCCATTATTAGTCGGTGAGCCTGGTGTTGGTAAAACGTCTATCGCTGAAGGCTTAGCATGGTTAATTATCAATGACAAAGCCCCAAAACCATTGAATGGTTGCGTTATTTATAGCCTAGATATTGGTTCATTAATCGCTGGCACAAAATACCGCGGTGATTTTGAAAAACGTATGAAGTCGTTGCTTGACGCATTAAAGAATAAACCCAATGCGATTTTATTCATTGATGAGATTCATATGATTATTGGCGCAGGGTCATCAATGAGTAGCAATATGGATGTGTCAAACTTGATCAAACCGGCACTTGCTAATGGTGAATTACGCTGTATAGGTTCTACAACCTTTACCGAGTATCGTCAGGTATTTGAGAAGGATCATGCGTTATCACGTCGTTTCCAAAAAATCGATGTAAAAGAACCAAGCGTTGATGACAGTATCGATATCTTACGCGGTCTAAAGCCTCGTTATGAAGAATTTCATAACGTCGAATATACAGATGAAGCATTGGTTACCGCTGTTCAGTTATCTGCTAAACATATTCACGAGCGCTTTTTACCAGACAAAGCCATTGACGTGATTGATGAAGCGGGTGCTTATAAGCGTTTGGGCGTGATTCCAGATGCGGATGATATCGATGCAGAAGAAAGCTTCATTGCTGATTTAGAGCAAGACTTTGATGCTCAGATTGATGCTGATGAAGAAGATTTGGACGGTGTGACTCACAGCGAGATTGACAGTAATGAAATGCAGGATGAAGCAGATACTGCTAAAGTCAACGATCGCGTTCAATCATCTAAAGATTCAAAAGCTGCGAAAAAAAGACCACCGATGAAAATCGATGTTGCCGATATTGAAGCCATCGTTGCTAAGCTTGCACGCATTCCACCCAAGTCCGTGTCTAGCGATGATAAGAGTATTCTCAAGCATCTAGATCGTGATCTCAAGCATTTAGTATTTGGTCAAGATGAAGCGATTGAAACGTTAGCAGATGCGATTAAGCTGTCTCGTGCTGGCCTAAAGGCACCAGACAAGCCTATCGGCTCGTTTATGTTTGCTGGTCCTACAGGCGTGGGTAAAACAGAAGTATCACGTCAGCTAGCCAATCTACTTGGTGTGGAATTAGTTCGCTTTGATATGTCAGAGTATATGGAAGCACATACGGCCTCACGTCTAATCGGTGCGCCTCCTGGCTATGTCGGTTATGACCAAGGTGGTCTGTTGACTGAAAAAATCAATCAGCATCCGCATTGTGTCTTATTGCTTGATGAAATCGAAAAAGCCCATCCTGATGTATTCAATTTGTTACTACAAGTGATGGATCACGGTACTTTGACGGACAACAATGGTCGTGTTGCTATCTTCAAGCAAGTTATCGTAATTATGACCACCAACGTGGGTGCTGATAGTATCAGCCGCTCATCTATGGGCTTTACTCAGCAAGACCACAGTCGTGATAACACAGAGTCGCTCAAACGTGTCTTTACGCCAGAGTTCCGCAATCGTCTTGATGCCATCATCCAATTCAACCCACTAGATACGTCGGTCGTGGTATCAGTAGTCGATAAATTCTTGGTTGAGTTGCAAGTGCAGCTTGATGATAAGCAAGTTACTTTAGAGATTGACGATGACGTCCGTAACTATCTAGCTGATAAAGGCTACGATCGCCTAATGGGTGCACGTCCTATGCAGCGTCTGATTCAAGACGAGATTAAAAAGCCATTGGCAAGTATGATTTTGTTTGGTGACTTGGTCAATGGTGGGGTTGTACATCTAACGCTAGAGCCTGAAGACAGTAATGAGCAAGATGACAAGTCTGTTAAGATTGAAAAAACCAATGGCAAAACGTCAGATAAAGGTTCGTCAGACAGTCGTATTATTTTGACCGTCGTTGAAACGCATGAGCCATATCCGGACTCTGAGTCGTTAGCCAGCTAAGTCTTTTATTATCAATAAAACAAGAACGGTTACCATGTTGCTACGGTAGCCGTTTTTTTATTGCTATAATTCATCATAAAGCCAATGCATGAGTCCATTCATTCGAATGTCAAAGACTTATTCATGCAATCTGATGCAGCATTTATATGATGTATAACAAATAAAAAAGGACATATTATGGAACTGTTTGATGAGCAGACGACCAAAACCCCAGAGCAAAAGCAGGCGATTTTAGACAATGTACGCCTGCCAACAGATTGGAAGACAGCATTAGCAGATGAGCTAACCTCTGATAATATGGATAATCTGCGTGCATTTTTAAAAGAAGCGTACCAATCAGAGGAAAGCATTTACCCACCAGCATCGTTGATGTTTAATGCTTTTAACTTAACGCCTCTATCACAAGTCAAAGTCGTGATATTAGGTCAGGACCCTTACCATCGTCCAGGACAGGCAATGGGACTATCGTTTTCTGTGCCAAAAGCTATTCCAAAACCGCCATCGCTTAATAATTTGTTGAAAGAAATGGCTACTGATATTGGTCTGAAACCATCAGCACATGGTGACTTAACGTATTGGGCGCAGCAGGGAGTATTGTTATTAAACAGCTCATTGACTGTAAAAGAGGGTGAGCCAAATAGTCATCAAAATCAAGGGTGGGAGCAGTTCACTGATGCAGTGATTGATGTAGTCAATGAACAGACAGAGCGTACAGTGTTTATATTATGGGGCAGTAAAGCACAGAAAAAGGGCAAATATATCAATACAGACAAGCATCTTATCCTGACGGCTGTGCATCCCTCACCACTTGCCGCTAACCGTGGTGGTTTTTTCGGCTCTAAACCATTTTCTAAGACCAATGATTATTTGGTACAGTACGGCCAAACACCAATTGATTGGCAGTTACCGCAATAGATGATAAACATACCGGATATAAGCTTGAAACCATCTCAACTCTTCAATCATCATCCAGTTATCGAAGATATTCAGACCAGTACATTTTGGTCAACTGAAGATGTTAAGTGGATGCAAGAAGCACTTAAGCTTGCTAAACAAGGTGCTGAGCATGGAGAAGTGCCAGTAGGGGCGATACTAGTACACGATCAGCAGGTCATAGGGCAGGGGTTCAATGAGCCAATTGGTCGCCATGATGCGACTGCACATGCCGAAATTATCGCATTGAGAGATGCCTGTACCCGTTTAAATAACTATCGATTGCCATTACAGACAACGCTGTATGTTACCTTAGAGCCTTGTACGATGTGTGTTGGGGCGCTGATTCACGCACGGGTAGAAAGGCTAGTCTATGCGGCGAGCGAGCCAAGAGCAGGCATGGTTGGCAGTCAGATGAACTTGCCGATGCAGCCTTTTTATAATCACAGTATTCAAGTAAACAGAGGTCTTTGTAGCGAGCACAGTAGTCAAATACTCAAAAGCTTTTTTCGCGAACGACGAAAACTGGCCAAAATGAAATCAAAATAATCTGTTAACAAGATATCGGACTTGTCGCTAGTGATAGGGCTGTTTCTTTGCTATAATATCGCCCTATTTAATGGCGAAGTTGTCAGCCATATGAGTATTGTCTCTGATTAAGTGATTATTATGACCGTTTCTACAACTGATAACACCGCGCTTCATAATGATAATAGTCAAACGCAACCATTGCGTTATCCTGTTATTTGTATTGATGGGCCGAGCGGTGCAGGCAAAGGCACGGTTACATGGCGCTTAGCTCAAGCATTGGACTATCAGTTGCTTGATTCGGGTGCTCTATATCGTATAGTAGGACTTAAAGCTTTCGAAGCTGGTTTGGTTACCGCAGATACCAGTCAATCCATTGATGAGATGGCGGTATTAAAGTTGACACAAAGCCTAGAGATTGCATTTGTGCCTAATAATGCGTCAGGACGTGTCGATATTCTCGTGAATGATGAGGCAGTCGGTGAGCAGGTACGTAACGAAACAGTTGGAGGCTATGCCTCACAGATAGCTATTTTTCCAAAAGTTCGTGAAGCGTTGTTAAAGTTACAACATGATATGGCCACTCGTTCAGGTTTGGTTGCTGATGGCCGTGATATGGGGACGGTAGTATTCCCAAATGCTGATGTTAAGGTGTTTTTGACAGCCAGTGCTGAAGCGCGTGCTGAGCGCCGTGTGGCACAGTTATCGAACGCTGGGCAAACAGCAGACTTTGACGCAATCTTAACAACGATTAAAGCTCGTGATGATCGTGATGAAAATCGTAGCACTGCACCGTCGAAACCTGCAGAGGACGCTTTGCTGCTTGATAGTTCAGTACTAGATGCTGATACTGTATATGAACAAGTGAAGAAACACTGTCAGACCAAAGGCATATTCTTTAATAGTTAATAAAAACAATATATTAAGCATTAAAAGCTTTGCTATGAGGTTTGGTTTTAGTATAAAATTGTAGTAGTGAAATTTATAGGGCTTACTAGGCCCTAAGAAAACATGATTTGATAGAATATATAACGAAATTTTTAGGTAAGACAGTTGTTGTTAATAATTTCAGTAAAACATGCGCTTATTAACAACAAACGTTTTTATATATGATTGCATGGGATAAAAAACCAGTATTCTCGTTTTATGCAATCATAAATTTGATCCGTACTGTGCTGGACAGGATACGGCTATACAAAGGTAGACATAATGGAATCATTTGCTGAACTATTTGAAGCGAGCATCGAAGAAACAGGTCTGGATATCGAGCGTGGCTCGGTTATCACTGGTACTGTTGTAGCCATCGATAGCGACTGGATCACTGTTGACACTGGTCTGAAGTCTGAAGGTATTGTCGCTCGTGAAGAGTTTTTAAGCGAAGAAGGCGAACTTGAAGTTGAAGTTGGCGATAGCGTTGATGTCGTGGTTGAAGCAGTTGATAACGGCATGGGTCAAACCTTGCTATCACGTGAAAAAGCTAAGCGTGTTGAAACTTGGAACTTCCTTGAGAAAATTGCTGACAATGATGAAATCGTAAAAGGTATCATTTCAAGCAAAGTTAAAGGCGGTTTCACTGTAGATATCGGTTCAGTACGCGCATTCTTACCAGGTTCATTGGTAGATGTACGTCCTATCCGTGATACGACGCATCTTGAAGGCAAAGAGCTAGAATTCAAAGTTATCAAACTTGATCAAAAACGCAACAACGTTGTAGTTAGCCGTCGTGCAGTTATGGAAGCTGAAAATTCAGCTGAGCGCGAAGAGCTATTGAACAAGCTTGAAGAAGGCATCGAAATCGAAGGTATCGTTAAGAACCTTACTGATTACGGCGCATTCGTTGATCTTGGTGGTATTGATGGTCTATTGCACATCACTGATATGGCATGGCGCCGTATTAAGCACCCATCAGAAGTTGTTGAAGTTGGTCAAGACCTAAAAGTTAAAGTATTGAAGTTTGACCGTGAGCGCAATCGCGTAAGCCTAGGTCTAAAACAACTTGGTACTGATCCTTGGGATAACGTTGGCGGAACTTATCCAGTAGGTAGTGTTGTTAAAGCACGCGTAACTAACCTAACTGATTATGGTTGTTTTGCTGAGATTTCTGAAGGTATTGAAGGTCTAGTACACGTATCAGAAATGGATCATACCAACAAAAACATCCATCCATCTAAAGTTGTTCAAGTGGGTGATGAAGTTGAAGTAATGATTCTTGATATCGACGAAGAACGTCGCCGTATCAGCCTAGGTATCAAACAAACTCTTGCTAACCCATGGGATGAGTTTGATAAGAAACATGAGCGCGGTGATAAAATCACTGGTACTATCAAATCAATCACTGACTTCGGTATCTTTATCGGTCTAGACGGTGGTATTGATGGTCTTGTTCATCTATCTGATATCTCTTGGAACGAAACTGGCGAAGACGCTATCCGTAACTACAACAAAGGCGACACCGTTGAAGCAATGGTATTGTCAGTAGATGCAGAAGCAAACCGCATCAGCCTAGGCGTTAAGCAGTTAAGCTCTGATCCATTCAACGAATACCTAGTCAACAATGACCGTGGTGCTATCGTTAATGGTAAAGTGAAAGAAGTAGACGCTAAAGGTGCTACTATCGAACTTGCTGACGAAGTAGAAGCTTATCTACGTGCCTCTGAGATCCAACGTGACCGCGTTGAAGATGCCACTAAGCATCTAACTGTTGGTGATGACGTTGAAGCGAAAATCATCAGTGTTGATCGTAAAACACGTAACATCAACTTGTCTATCAAAGCGAAAGACGAAGCTGAAGAGCGTCAAGCAATTAAAGAACTAAGCAGCACAAGTACTACTGCCGCTGCCGGTTCTGAAGCTCAACCAAAAACTATTGGTGACTTGATCAAAGAACAGATGCAGTAAGCTGCTAAGTTATTGATATAAAGTAATATAAAAGAAGCGACTCCGGTCGCTTTTTTTTATGAATAAATTTTGATATTACTATTAACAGGTGATGTTTTTGCCCAAAGAGGCAAACTCTTATTTTCATTTACGGTAATATCCGCTATCATTTGCAACATTGAGTAACAAGATGTGAGTCCCTACTTATTCAAAGCGATAGGCCGTTCTAAAGACCGAGTTTTTATCCTTACTATTTTAAGGATGTATTGATTTAGCAGCAGTTATTGGAATAAATACCGTTATTTGAATAACCTAAAATATCGTTTTGACTCACAATCATCTTATCCATTAATTTACAAGGCAAGCGTAATAATGCAGCAAGCGATTAACAAGTCCGAATTTATTAGTAATTTGAGTGCGAACTGTGACAATATGACTGATACAGTTGTCGATGATGCAGTACGCGAAATATTAACTTTAATGACCCATACTTTAGCCAATGATGGCCGAGTAGAGGTTCGTGGGTTCGGTAGTTTTTGTCTACACCATCGCCGTGCACGTCTAGGACGCAATCCTAAAACAGGGGAAAGCGTGCCAGTACCTGCTAAGGCTATTCCTCATTTTAAACCAGGCAAAGCACTACGTGAAGCGGTCAATGACACAGTTGCAACTAGCTAAATGTTGTCATAAACCATTTATTGAATAAGTATTTTTCATAAAATGGTTTATCAGTCGCTCATATCACTTATTTATTCTGAATACATTAACGGCATTTCCAACTAAGGTAACCGTCTCATGCGCTTTTTACTGTTTGTATTACTGTTTCTGAGCTTTGCCTATGCGCTTGGTTTGGTGTTGGCAAATAATACTGAAGTTGGTGTAAATTTACTGTTCTCGCAAGCGCCTACGATGAATTTAGGGCTGCTACTGATACTTTGTCTGATGCTAGGTATCGTTATTGGTATTTTGCTAGCACTGCTTATTTTCCGTGTTTTACAAAATAAGTGGGAAATTTCGCGTTTGCAAAAAGCAAAAACCAATCTACAAGAGCAACTCACACAAGCCAATATAGTCATCGATCGTCAAGCGAATTCGCCAACGGTAGAAGAAGCCATTTATGGCTCTACGGCGACTAATGTACAGGGTGGAGTGGTTAGTGATTTAGATGAAAGTGCTGCTCTTACTAAACATAAGCGAGACTAAACCATCTCGCAATGAATCTGCGGTTAAGTTAGATATACTTCTTTAATAACTCCGATACCAATATGGCTAAGTCATGAATAATATAATTAAGTCTCCAGTCGTCGTTGCTCTAGATAATATGACCATGGAAGCCTCTTTAGCGCTAGCGGATCAATTAGATCCAGCATTATGTCGATTAAAAGTAGGCAAAGAGCTTTTTACTCGCTGTGGTCCTGACATGGTCAAAGCACTGCATCAGCGTAATTTTGATGTGTTTTTAGATTTGAAATTTCATGATATTCCTAACACTACTGCACAAGCAGTTTTGGCAGCGGCTGAACTGGGTGTATGGATGGTGAACGTCCATGCAAGTGCAGGTCTAGAAGCAATGTCACTAGCCAAGCAGCGTTTACTAGATAATGGTTTTGATACCTTGCTGATAGCAGTCACTGTATTGACCTCTATGGACAATGAAGCGCTGATGCAAACGGGCATTACTGACGGTCTGGATGCGCACGTGAGTAGACTGGCGCAATTGACTAAGCAAGCTGGACTTGATGGTGTGGTGTGCTCAGCACAAGAAGCTAAAACGCTTAAAGCATTGTGTGGTCAAGATTTTAAACTCATTACTCCCGGTATTCGTCTGCTAGAAGACAATGCTGATGATCAAAAACGCATTTGTACGCCTAAACAGGCACTCAGTGACGGTTCGGATTACTTAGTCATTGGGCGTTCAATCACACAGGCAGAAAACCCTGCTGCGAAATTGCAGAAGATACTACAAAGTATTTAGGTCACGCTTTAATAACTTGTAATGCCTGAACGATCAAAAGACAGCCTAACTCGCTGTCTTTTTTGCTTTTTGCGGGTAGGTAAAAGGTGCTAAACTATTTGTGTTTATTCAATGATATTGGCTTATATGAAATTACAGATTTTGAGTGACTTACATATTGATAGTTATGCACGTCAGTCACATCCGATAGGGCACATCCCTAAAACCGACGCAGATGTGGTGCTAGTAGCGGGAGATACTGCAAATAGTGACAATGGTATGCCATGGTTACAGGAGCAAGCCGCGCGTTTGCAAGTCCCTCTAATCACTATCGCAGGCAACCATGAGTACTTCAATGAAAATGTACTGCATTTCGATAAGAAACTAGCGACTTGGGACAATTATAATATCGAGTCGAATGAAGGCGTTCGGGTTTTGCAGTGTCAGCATATGGATATTGGTGAAGTGCGAATCCTAGGCTGTACGTTGTGGACGGATTATCAGTATCAAGCCAATGAGGATACGATGGCAGCTGCTAGTCGCTTTATGCGTGATTACAAGCAAATATATGCGGGTAGCGAGTTGTTTTCACCTGAGATATCAATGCAACTTCATGCCGAGCAGCGTCAATGGTTACAGCAAGCATTAATCACTGCTAATAAACTTGGCAAAAAAACCGTGGTGATGAGTCATCATAGTGTTAGCCCGTTATCGGTGTCCGAGAAGTATGCCAATTTGCCGAGTAACGCCGCTTTTATCAGTGACCTCTCCGGATGGATGCATGAGGAGTGGGCACCGACACTCTGGGTACATGGACATACCCATGAAGCATTTGATTATCAGATTGGTAAAACACGGGTGATTGTTAATCCACGTGCTTATCCAAATGAAGTAAGTAGTACAGCATTAGAGTTCTCATGGGATAGAGTGATTGATATCGGTTAGCGTGCATCTGTAGAGATACAGGTATTGTTAGCAATAATGTCATAGCAGTGTTAAGAGTGACAGCCCTATTTTTGAGCAGCTTTGGGTACAATCATTGGCGCCTATACGATGATTGTACTGATATTTTGTTCATTCCTACCAGAAAATCTGCTACGCTTGTTAGCATGAGTAAATATACAAATCACACTTTATCAAAATTATCCGCTGAACAGCTTGCGAGTCACACGCCAAGCGCACCAGCGCCCTCACACCTGCCTGATAGTATGATCTCGTCAGTCAGCTTATTACCCGAAAACAAGCGATTGATTTTGTTTACTAGGCACTCTCTACGCGAGCGTTCTGATGGCAATGGTTTTGCCAGCTATCAGTTGCCATTAACCTCTAAAGGTCGCGTGTTGGCAAAATCTTGGGGTCGTTGGTTGGCAGGACATCTGCCGTACTCCCTCAATGTCGATAGTATCTCAAGCCCTATAGGTCGCTGTATTGATACGGCGCAGCTGATGCAAGAAGGGGCAGGTCTACGACGAGGTATTGCACATCAATCACTGTTGGTTGAGCCTGGCAGCCTCGTTACTGAACCTGAAATAGCCAATCCAGTATTCAAAGAGATAGGTGTACTTAACTTCATCAATCGATTCTTACAAGGTAATCTTGAAGGCACCAAAAACGCCTATCAAGGTGGTCTCGATATATTATCGCTATTTTATCAACACCAGCCTGAGCATGGGCATCTTATGCTTGCCGTCAGTCATGATACGCTACTGTCTGCATTTTTAGCCGTGATGTTTGATGTGATCGAGATTGATTGGAACGATTGGCCAAAAATGATGGAAGGGGTGTTTTTGTGGTTTGATGATATGCCATTTGAGCAAGCCAACGCGCATTTTGTCTGGCGTGGTGAGGTTTATATTCGTCCAATTCATACTTTGTTAGACGGCTACCGCGCTGCAGGGTATCATCCTAGCAAATTACTGCTACCGCCAGAAGTCAAATGGACATGATATCAGCATAGTCAGCGAACTGCTAAGGTGTTACTCTCCCTAGAGGTACTATATGTACAATCTGCGGTCGGCTGCCTTGTAGCTATTTTAGATTTCTTTGACTATATAAGTTGAATCAGTGAGTTTTAAACAGGCATAAAAAAACCTTGCCCCAGTATTAGAACCAGTGACAAGGTTTTAGTCATTACACTATAAAGCGTAATGCGGTCTAAACGCGACCAATCTTAAGCTTGAAGGCCTTTGATTGTTTTGTTTAGGCGGCTCTTACGACGAGCAGCTTTATTCTTATGAATAATACCTTTGTCAGCCATACGATCAAGAACTGGTACCGCTTTTTTGTAAGCTTCGGTAGCCGCGTCATAATCTTTAGCTACGATAGCCGCATCAACACGTTTTAAGTAAGTACGAACCATAGAGCGTTGTGACGCAGAGTTCTGACGACGTTTGGTGTTTTGACGGGCGCGTTTACGAGCTTGTGCAGTATTAGCCACGCGTATCTCCTTGATAAAGACAGATAAAATATGAATGTTGATTGCAATAAAGGGTTTAAACAATCATCGGTGACGAGCAGCCTCTCGCCAAACATGATGTCGATGTCTTATATTAAAGTATCTAATATGAATAGAGCATCGCAAGCGCCAGAACTGTTTGGAATAATTAAACAGCGTTGACGTGTAAAGCCGGACATCTTAGCAAATTATTGCGCTTAGAACAATATATTTGATGATTAATGCCAAAAGAAGTTATGATATCACATGGGCTGCTGATTTCTCTAGTGTCTATTAGGATTGTTGTTAAGCCATCTTTCAGTATTGTTAGTGGAGACGTGATTGGCTACACAGATGCGTCAGCTGATAAAACCTCTTACAATATATTCTATAGAATACCGTCAGTTGTGTATTAAATTAGGTATGATACTAGACTTAAGATCTTTCACACGATAGACCTTCTTATAAAAATAAATTTTCCAACACTATATATAAATGGATCGGATATGCAGCGAAAAGCAATTGTAATTGGTGCGACAGGGCTGGTAGGGCAGTATCTGGTTAAGCAGCTTAGTGAGCTTTATGACACGTTAATTGTGATTGCACGGCGTCCGCCACGCTATATCAATGCCAGCATGCGTTTTTATCAAGTGAACGATTTTGATAATCTAACCGAGATTTTTGCCAGCGTTGGTGCTGATCGCAAAACGGATGCTTTTAGTTGTCTCGGTACGACTAAGAAGCAGGCTGGTAGTGACGAAGCCTTTCGAAAAGTCGACCACGACTACAATGTAAATTTTGCTAAATTGTGTCAAGATAAAGGCGTCGAAAACTTCTTTTTGTTGTCTTCAATGAATGCCGATATTGACAGTCGTTTTCTATACAATCGAGTAAAAGCGGAAACCGAGCAATCCATTATATCATTGGATTTTGCGCATCTAGTCGTTTTACGTCCTTCATTGCTATTAGGCAAACATAAAGGTCGCCCTCTTGAGAGCATTGGTCAAAAGGCTTTTAAGTTCATATCACCGCTTTTGTCAGAATCATTACCACTACATCCTATTTCTGCTAAGCGTGTTGCTAGTGCAATGGCAATGAGTGCGCACGCCATCTATGAGCGTAACAAGTACCGTGCTGAGCCTACATTGAAAAAAATAGAAATCATTGAAAATAAGCAGATGCTTGCAATGACGAGAGTGAAAAATTAAGTAGTTAATGATTTATATATTTATTACAATACAAAGATTTAAAATAGCCTAAGCATTTATATAGATATTCGATAAAAATTGAGAGTAATGACTAGATAATCAAAAACAAGGAGCTTCACTATGCCGGAATCCATGCAGATGACTAGAGAAAATTTTGTGACTTGTGATTTATTGGATGCCAATCCTAAGTCGCAAGTATGTTTGCCAAATATTGAAGGCAAGTCATTTCACAACTTTGGTGGCAAAAACAAGTTTTGCGGTGAAATCGTAACAGTGAAGTGCTTTGAAGATAATAGCCGCGTCAAATCACTATTAAACAGTGACGGTAAAGACAAAGATGGGCATGGCAAGGTGTTAGTCGTTGATGGTGGCGGCTCAATGCGCTGCGCTCTTTTGGGTGATATGATTGCAGAATCAGCAATTGAGAATGGTTGGTCAGGAGTCATTATCTATGGTTGTGTCCGTGATGTGGATGACGTTGCACAGATGGATATTGGTGTTAAGGCACTTGGCTGTATCCCACGTAAATCAAATCGTCGCGACGAAGGCCAAACGGATATCGAAATCAGCTTTGGTGATTTAACCTTGAACTCAGGAATGTTTGTTTATTCAGATAACAATGGCATTATCGCTAGTGATAAACCACTAGTTTAATAATAGCTCAATGATTACCAACTAAAAACCTCGGCTTGTAAGTTGAGGTTTTTTCATTTCACGACGATTTTAGGTGGTAATGAGTATTTTTAAGGTCTTAATTGATCATTTAATAATTAGTAAAATTTTAAGTGACAAACCGTTACGGCATAAATTTTGGTAATTGATGAAATATTCGTATAATAGCTATCTGACTCTTAACTTTGATCCTATTCTATATGCCTATCACTGCTTTGACTGACGCGTTTGACCCTATTAATCAGCAGCTATTTCCTATCCAAAATGCCGAGCGGCGTTGGCTAGCACCTGTGCATGGTGCTGTCAGTAGTTTGTGGTTAGCAAGCTTGGTACAGGGATCGATATGGGATGTGGCTGATCGTCTCAAGGTTGTCGTGACTCGCGACCAAAATCAGCTCAATCAGATAGAGACAGAGTTGGCATTTTGCGGCGTGGATGCCTACGTGTTCCCTGATTGGGAAACGTTAACTTATGACGAGCTGTCACCGCATCAAGATATTGTGAGTGAGCGTATCAATCTATTGACGGATATGCCGACATCGGGTGTCTTGCTGATTTCTGTGCAGGCGTTGATGCACCGAGTAGCACCGCCAAGTTGGTTGATTGGGCAACATTTTGATTTGAGTGTGGGTGATCAATTTGATATCAATACCCAACGCGGACTACTAGCAAAAGCAGGTTACCGCGCCGTTGAAAATGTCTTTGAGCCGGGTGAGTTTGCCGTACGTGGCAGTATTATTGATATTTTTGCGATGGGTCAGCCGTTTCCGCTGCGTCTCGATTTGTTTGATGATGAGATTGAAACCATTCGCTTCTTTAATCCACAGACTCAGCGTACTCTGACGGTTGATGATCTCAAATCAATGATGAGCGGTAATGACAGTAGTATGGGTAAAGAGTCGTTGTCGCTACTACATAAACTGCCAGATATCTCAAAGCCTATTCAGCAGTTCCAAATCCTACCAGCAAAAGAGTTTCCACTTGATGAAGGGCGTGAGACCTTCCGTACAAACTTTGCCGCGATATTCCCCAATACGAATAGCCGCAAGTTTGAACTGCATAAAGACGTAATGGCAGGTATTGCCAGCAGTGGACTTGAATACTATCAGCCATTATTTTTTGATTTAAAAGACTGGGAAGCAGAGAGTAGTTTATTTGCCTACTTGCCAAGTAATGCGTTATTTATCACTGATGAATTGATTAACGAAAAACAGGCAGATTATTGGTCACAAATTCAGCGCCGCTATGAAGAGCGCCGTCATGATATTGATAAGCCTATCGTCGCCCCTGAGCTACTGTATCTATTGTCTAATAAACTTAATGAGCATCTCAATGATTATCCACGCGTTATTCTAAGCGCGCGCGATGAGCTAGCATTGATGACAGATGTTGCTGATGTGGATAATGAGGATTCATTATTAGAGCCTGCATCAAATAAACCACAGGGACTCGTGAGATTAAGTGCCCAGCCACCACTGCAGCTAGCAGTAAATCATCAAAAGTCCGAACCTCTTGCTGAACTATTAGATTTCTTAGAGATACAAGAAAAAACGTCTACACCTGTATTAATCGTTGCTGAAACAGCTGGTCGTCGTGAGATTCTCATTGAGTTGTTTAAAGGCAAGGTTGATATCAAAGCCTATGATAGCTTTGAAGCGTTTCTAGTAGCCGATAAACCGAGTGGTACTGGTCATAGCAAACTACCAAAGGTCGGTCTAACCGTTGCGCCTATTGAGCGCGGTGTTTATGTGCCTGAGCGTTTGGTGCTGATTAGTGAGACGCAATTATTTGGTCGGCAAGTCCTGCAAACCCGCCGTCGTCGTCAGAGCGGTGTGTCAGAAGAGTTTTTGGTTAAGAGTGTTACCGAAATAACCCAAGGTAGCCCTGTTGTCCATATTGAGCACGGTGTAGGACGTTATAACGGCTTGATTACGTTAGACGTAGGTGATGGCGAGCAAGAGTTCATTCACCTGAAATATGATGGTGATGCCAGTATTTATGTCCCAGTTGCCAATTTGCAAATGATTAATCGCTATAGCGGCGGTGATCCAGCACTTGCGCCATTGCACAAAATCGGTAGTGGTAAATGGGATAAGGCTAAACAAAAAGCCTTGGAGCAAATCCATGACGTCGCGGCTGAGCTACTAAATATGCAGGCAAGACGCGAAGCTAAAGTAGGTATTCATTTTAAAATAGACTCGCCACAATATGATTTGTTTGCCAGTCAGTTTGCGTTTGAAGAAACGCCTGACCAAGCCAATGCCATCCATGCAGTGATGGAAGATATGAAGCAAAATCAGCCGATGGATCGTCTTATCTGCGGGGATGTTGGTTTTGGGAAAACAGAGGTCGCCATGCGTGCGGCTTTTATTGCCGTTAGTGCGGGCTACCAAGTGGCGGTACTAGTACCTACAACGTTATTGGCAGGTCAACATGAAGACAATTTCCGTGATCGATTTGCTGATTGGCCAGTACGTATCGAAACGCTATCGCGCTTCGGTGGCAAAAAGCATCAAGACACGGTATTAGCGGATTTGACCGCTGGAAAGGTCGATATCGTTATTGGTACGCATAAGTTACTACAACCGGATGTCAAATTTTCTAATTTAGGTCTTATGATTGTCGATGAAGAGCATCGCTTTGGTGTGCGCCATAAAGAGCGTATTAAAGCCATTCAGACTGATGTAGACAGTATGTCTATGACAGCGACGCCTATCCCTAGAACGCTCAATATGGCGCTCTCAGGTATGCGTGATATGTCAATCATTGCTACACCGCCTGCGAGACGCTTGGCGATTAAAACCTTTGTCATGCAAAAGACAGAGGCACTTATGAAAGAAGCTATTTTGCGTGAACTATTGCGCGGTGGTCAGGTGTATCTGCTGCACAATGATGTGGCTAGTATTGAGCGCATGGCAGAGACCATACGCGAGCTGGTTCCAGAGGCGCGTGTAGGAGTGGCTCATGGACAGATGCAGGAGCGCCAGCTTGAACAAGTAATGCAGCAGTATTATCACAAAAAATTCAATGTGTTAGTATGCTCGACTATTATCGAAACGGGCATTGATGTACCTAATGCCAATACTATTATCATTGAGCGCGCTGATAAATTTGGTCTAGCCCAGTTGCATCAGCTACGTGGTCGCGTTGGCCGTAGCCATCATCAGGCGTACTGTTATTTGCTTGTGCCGTCTATTAAAGGTCTCAAAGGCGATGCGAAACGCCGCCTGCATGCTATTGAACGTGCCAACACACTGGGCGCAGGTTTTATGCTGGCCAGTGAAGATTTAGAGATTCGCGGAGCAGGTGAGATACTGGGTAAGCAGCAAAGTGGTAATATGCAGGTAATTGGCTTTAGCTTATATATGGATATGCTAGAACGCGCGACGAAAGCGATTAAAGCAGGTAAACAGCCTGATTTAAGTACACCGCTGTCACTGACCAGTGAAATAAATCTACACAGCTCAGCATTGATACCAGAAGAGTACTTGCATGATGTGCATCAGCGCTTATTGTTTTATAAACGCATTAGTAATGCCGATGAAAAAGAAGCGCTGACGGATATTCGGACTGAAATGATTGACCGTTTTGGTATATTGCCGGATCAAACCAAGCAGCTCTTTGCCATTCATGGGTTACGTTTACAAGCAGAACCATTGAAGATTAACAAAATCGATGCCAATGGTAGTAGTATGACGCTAGAGTTTGCACCTGACACACCTGTCGATGCATTAGCGATTATTAAACTGATTCAAACAGATGGTCAGCGCTATCGTATGAATGGCGCGTCTGGCATTCGTTACCAAAATGCTGATAAACTCGAGACGCCTCAACAGCGTGTTACGGTCATTCAAGAGCTGTTGCGCTATTTTAGCGAGCATATGGTATCAGAGCCTGCTTAGCTTTATTTCGTAATGGCTATCTGCTATGCAGATGAATTATGATATTGCCAAGGTCGTTCACGCAGATAGTCTAAAGATAAAACGCCAAGGCAATGAGTCATGGCGCTATTTTATCGGATAGATAACTGATAAAATAATGAGACCATATTTTATTTACTCATATTTTAGCTTTCTATACTTTTGATTTCTTTTATTTGAGATCCATAACAAGAGAACCGTCATTATGTTCCAACTTCATCATAAACTTGCTGCCGATAGCTTTTTAGTGGGTGACTTTCCGCTATCGACTTGCCGTTTAATCAATGATTGCCAGTTTCCTTGGTTGATATTGGTGCCACGTGTATCAGGTATCAAAGAGTTATATGAGTTATCCGAAACAGACCAAGTACAGTTTTTACGTGAGTCGAGCTGGTTATCAAGTCAACTGGCCAAGACTTTCCAAGCAGATAAAATGAATGTAGCGGCACTGGGTAATCAAGTACCACAGTTGCACTTCCATCATATCGTACGCTATCAAAACGACATGCAGTGGCCAAACCCAGTATGGGGTGTTCCAGCCGTTCCTTATACTAAAGAAGTTTTGGCACAAATGCAGCAGACTCTGATGATGGCGCTACGTGGACATCATCAAATGCCTTTTGATTGGCAAATGAAATAAAGTTTTAAACCATAGCTACCTTAATAAGAAAAGATACTAAGCTATTTGAAATATATTTCGCAGCACTTAAAAAAACCAGATATTTATTATCTGGTTTTTTTATTTTTAACTTGAATAATCGTTAGCATTATTTTGATTTAATTAGATGTTAAGGTAAAATAAATGATGAATGGTATGCTTTGAGCTATCAATGACATAGTTTTTACTATATTTGAAAAGTATAATGTCTTAACCAAAGGGTTTTTATCCAACCTATTATCAAAATAAATGCTGATTTTTTACTAAATTTCTATTATATTCGTACCTTTTGGCCCCTCTGATAGGCTATTTTGCTTAAGCGAACACTCATATGACTACTTTAGACACATTGAGACCAGAGCTTCTGACAAAAGAAGAGGTATACGATAAGGTCGACTATCCAGAAGTTTTCGTGTTAATACTCACGGTTATACTCCTCGCTATATATTTTGACTTTAGACCTACTGCAATGGCGCTCCTTGTCATCGTCTGCCTGCCAGGCTTGTTAATTCTAATTTATAATTACCGTCGCCAAGCCAGCTTTTGGACATCCAATATTGTAATCATTTTACTGTCTATGGTGATTGGGTCGATACAGTTACATATGATAGTGTCGCTCAGTCTGGCGGCATTAATAGGTCTTAGAATTATTGTGAGTAGCCCTGAAAATCATATAAAGCTGATTATGGTTTCAGTAATAACGGTCATTATTTTTTAT
Organism: Psychrobacter sp. TPE 89C; assembly: GCF_055522395.1. Taxonomy (NCBI): domain Bacteria; kingdom Pseudomonadati; phylum Pseudomonadota; class Gammaproteobacteria; order Moraxellales; family Moraxellaceae; genus Psychrobacter; species Psychrobacter sp. TPE 89C. Next base: position 125,605 of record NZ_JBVFXW010000003.1, on the reverse strand, counting down.
TACGTCAGTATTATTTTAAATATTCCCAAGTTAGAAGGTTATGATGATTGGATAACACCTGTCATATTATTAGCCAGTATGATTGTTGTTTTATGTCGGTTTGGGTGTTTTTATAAGAAATATATTCGCTATGAAGCTCGCTCTCATCAGGCTGTTGGGCGATTGACTAGTGCAGTCTCTGTTATCAATAAACTAACACGTTTTGTCCCATTGCAAGTTTGGGAGCCAATTGTAAGAGCAGATATCCCAGTAAACGTCTCTAACAAACGTGCCAAGCTGACTATTATGTTCTCAGATATCATTGGTTTTACTGAATTGTCTGATAGTCTCAGCTCGGACAATTTGGCTGATATCTTGAATACCTATATGCATAGTATGACGTTAATTGCTAACAAACATGGTGCAGTGCTTGATAAGTTTGTTGGCGATGGCATGATATGTTTTTTTGGTGAGCCAAACAGTCAGGGTACGCGTCAAGATGCTTTGAGCTGTCTTGAGATGGCAATAGATATGCGGCGTGAAATGCGCACCTTGAGACAGAAATGGCGCCTTATGGGATTTGAGGGGCTATATATACGTATTGGTATTACGACAGGTTATTGCCATGTGGGTAATTTTGGTAGTAACAATCGTCTTAGCTATACATTGATTGGTAAAGAGGCCAATTTAGCTGCGAGATTAGAGTCTAGTGCTGGTAAAGATGAGATATTGATCAGTGAAAGCACCTATGACTATGTCTGCCATAATTATGAGTGTCAGCATGCTGGTGCATTTCGTTTAAAAGGATTTGATAGTAAGGTGCAAGCATGGCGAGTCTTTGATCCTGATATCAATAAAGCCAATCTATCAAAATGGGTCGATTACACATTGCCTGGATTTAATTTGCACTTAAACTTTAAGGACATGAATCATAACGACTATCAGGATATTAGAGCTCGGTTAAATTTTGCGCTTGGACGTATTGAGCAAGAAAACGAAAAAAATGAAAATGATATTAATGCAGAAAATAAACGCAATGATATGGGTAATAAGTAAGCCGCATTGACACATAACAGTCTTTGAATATATACGTAAAAAAGCCAACGATTATAATGATCGTTGGCTTTTTATATGAAAATAAAAATAGCTTTCTACAAGTGCCTAATGATTTTCTTTAGCATGATTTAAGGTATATTTAGGCACTTCGATGGTTAAGTCTTCGTCCTCAACTATCACTTGGCAGGATAGACGTGAATCAGGCTCTAACCCCCAAGCACGATCTAACAAGTCAGCTTCTATATCATCCATCTCTTCCAGACCATTAAAGCCTTTGCGTACGACTACATGGCAAGTTGTGCATGCTTTTGACATCTCACAAGCATGCTCAATTTTAATGCCTTTCTCTACTAGTGCTTTGCATAAGTTACTACCGGCCTCTAGCTCGACTTCAGCGCCTTCAGGACAAATCTCGTGGTGGGGTAATACAGTAATCTTTGGCATAAATCGTCTTTCCGATGCTAATCAATTTAAAGAAATAAAAATATAATGGAGATGCTATTCAGCGAATGTGCTACCAATCTTGGGCGTTCGTACCAGCCATACTGGTTTTGACACTCTGATTCATAATACGGGCAGCAAAAGCATCACTATGGGGCTTGAGTTGTGATTGTTGTGCTTCAATAAGTGCTAAGTCATTAGTGCTCAGTACTTCTTGCATTAGTTGTATTTGATCAGCCAGTGATTGCTGCTCTTCAGAAGATAGCAAAGCTGCAAACTCATTAAGTGCCGATTGTAGTGCTAATATTTCACGCTCAGCCTCTACTTTGGTTTCGATTAAAGAGCGGGCATTTTTGTCTTCTTCTGCATGCTTAAAGCCTGCAATCAGTAACTGCTCTTTTTGTTCGTCTGATAACCCATAAGAAGGCACAATTTCAATCTTACTTTCTGTTTTGGTTGTGGTCTCTTGTGCGCTGACCGTTAGCTGACCATTGGCATCAATACTAAAGGTAACCTCAATACGGGCAAATCCAGCTTTCATAGAAGGAATGCCATACAACTCAAAGCGTCCAAGTGAGCGGCAGTTATCGACAGTTTCACGTTCACCCTGTACAACATGGATTACCATGCCTGTCTGACCATCTTGATAAGTCGTAAATACTTGACGTTTTTTAACAGGAATAGGCGTGTTACGTGGTATGAGCACTTCGACTAGGCCACCCATAGTCTCAAGACCAAGTGATAGCGGCGTCACATCTAGCAATAGTAGGTTATTGTCACTATCACCGTTGACCAGTTGATGCGCTGTCTGCGCCGCGCCTAGAGCGACTACTTCATCTGGGTTGAGGCGGCACAGCGGCTGTTTGGCAAAGAAATCAGTCACGACTTGCTGAATAGCAGGCATACGGGTTGAACCACCAACCAAGATAACTTCGTCCAAATCAGTACTAGAGAGTTTGGCATCACGTAGTACTTGCTCGCAGACACTTAAAGTACGGCGGCTAACAGGTTCTACGATAGTTAAGATGTCTGTACGGCTAAATACGCCTTGATAAGACTGAGTATTGACGACAATGTCGATATCGACTTGTTCACCATCAGTCAATGCTTGCTTATAAGCTTTAGCTTGTTGCGCAAGTATTGACTTGTCATGAAGACTGACATCTTTTGGATCGATATCCAATTGTTTGATAAGCCAATTGGTGATGAGGCGATCGATATCGTCACCACCTAGTGCACTGTTACCACCAGTGGCTAGTACTTCAAAGACGCCGTCAGTCAGCTTTAAGATAGAGACATCAAACGTACCGCCACCCAAATCGTAAATCAAATAGTAGCTTTCTTTTTCGCTAGCTTCTGTGGCCTGATCAAGACCATAAGCGACAGCAGCAGCAGTTGGCTCGTTGAGTAAACGCAGTACCTTGATACCAGCTGCTTGAGCTGCATCTTTGGTCGCTTGACGCTGCGCTTCATCGAAGTAAGCAGGTACGGTAATGACAGCACCTTCGATACTATCTTCAGGAAGTGCGCTTGCTGCACGTTGCTCAAGCGCTGCTAGTATACGGGCAGAAACCTCAACAGGAGACACTTCACCTTGAGCGGTAACAAAAGCTGGCATGTCATCTTTATTGCCACTTAATTCGTAAGGATGAGAGAATTTGATATCTGCTTGGCTACGACCCATAAAGCGCTTAGCCGAGACAATCGTATTTTTTGGATCATCCGCTAAGTGGGACAGGGCATTATAGCCGACCAATGGCTTGCCTGTACTTGGGTAATAAACAACAGACGGTAACAAGGTATCAGTGTTGGTATCTGCTTCTAACACTTGCGCCTTGCCTGAACGTACTACAGCGACCAACGAGCGTGTGGTGCCAAGATCGATTCCTAAACCAAAACGATGCTGGTGAGGTTGGGCACTTTGATTGGGTTCGGCAATTTGCATTAAAGACATAAAATAACTCAAAGATAAAATAAATAAGTGAAATGGAGCAAATATAGCACATGCAATATGAGCATTTAACGTCTGTAATCTCACTCCAAAGATAATAAGTTCTGGCTGTCTGGCGTACTTGAATTCAGAGATTATACGGTATAGTTGATACTATTTTAACCAAATATTCAGAACTTGGTTTTTAAGTAAAATACAAAACCACAGGTATTTAGACGTATAGGTCATCATCATCTGAATGCGCTGCAGCTGCAACGTCATCAAGACCAGTCGTGACATCTGCATTTAACTTGACCAAAAACTTCAATTTTTGTGTCGCATCAATCGCCGTTTGCCAATCTTGGCTGTCATAAGCATGGCTAAAGCGCTCGGATTGTTTTGCGAGACGCTCTGTGATTTGAGGATGTAACTGCTGCAAAGCTGGAAGATCTTTGCCTTCAATAGCGTCATCCAGATCCATTCGCATTTGCATCGCATCTTCTAAAAAATCTAAATCTGCAATTGAATGCTCTAGATTTTGAGCTTGATCTGCTATGTCTAATAGATAACTAGCACGACTATCAGGTGAGCTGAGCGTTTGATAAGCTTGATTAATCAATGCTGAATATTTTTCAGACTGTAACTGTGCTTGGGCCATGTCGGCTTGGTTTTTGGCAACATTGTCAGGATGATAACGTTTTTGTAGCAGACGTAGATGTTGATCGAGACTGTGTTGATTGACTTCAAATTTTACTGTTTGCTCGAATAAGGCAAAGAAGTTATCAAACTGTGCTTCTGGTGTGATGTCTGTCATATCATACGCCTTGCTTTTCTGTTTGTTTGAAATGTCTGGTTGATTTTCTATCACTGAGTCTGCAATCTGGATTGCAGCGTAGACTGTTTACTGTTTTTCGAGCGTAAAGGTTGTAAGGGTTAAATCATTAAACTGTAAATGACTCACCGCAACCACATTCGCCTTTTTGATTAGGGTTACTGAACTTAAAGCCTTCGTTGAGACCTTCTTTTTCATAATCCATCAACAAACCATCTAAATATACCAAGCTTTTAGGATCAATAAAGATGCTAACGTCTCGGCTTTCATAACGTGTGTCATTTTCGTCAGGGGTATCTACAAACTCTAAAACATAAGCTAGACCTGAGCAACCCGCTGTGCGGATACCGACTCGAATGCCTTCACCTTTGCCGCGATTGTCCAAAAAGTCTCGAACATGCTGAGCGGCGCGTTCTGTCATTTCAATCATGCCAACTCCCATTGACTATTAATTATAAGTATCAATAAAAAAATCTATATAGATTGGCAACTGAAATTACGAGATTGCCAAGATAATATGCTAGCGGCTCTTAGAAAATAAAAGGTGACAATTACATAAGTGTCATTGTCACCTTTTTGGCATCAGTAGCTGTTTAACGTGTTGCTACTATAGCACTGCTCATGCCACACAGCACATAGGCTAGTGAGTCTAGCCTTAGATAACAGCTTCTTCGGTTACTGCTGCCTTACCTTTATAATCGCTAATAGCAGCTTTGATGGCATCTTCTGCAAGTACAGAGCAATGTACTTTCACTGGTGGTAATGCCAATTCTTCAGCAATGTGACTGTTCTTGATTTCACCAGCTTGGTCTAGACTCTTGCCTTTTAGCCACTCAGTAACAAGCGAGCTTGAAGCAATAGCTGAACCGCAGCCATAAGTTTTAAAGCGGGCATCTTCGATAATACCTTTGTCATCTACTTGGATCTGTAGACGCATTACATCGCCACATGCTGGAGCACCGACCATGCCGGTACCAACATTTTTGGCGTTTTTATCAAGGTTGCCAACGTTGCGTGGGTTTTCGTAATGATCAATAACTTGGTCGCTATAGGCCATGGGGTTTTCTCCTAGTTAGATAATGAGCAGCAGCTGATTGGTTTGAACGCTTATGCTCATTGATAATTGGGGTCAAACACTTAATCTTAATTGTCTGATCAATCGGTTAATGGCTATGTTTGATAACCATATCTTCGTTTTTGGTAATTTTAGTGCTCAGCCCATTCGACTGAATCTAAATCAACACCATCTTGGTACATGTCCCAAAGTGGTGATAGGGCACGTAATTTGTCAACGGCTTCATGCATTTGCTTAATAACGGTATCAATGTCTTCTTCAGTCGTATAACGGCCAAAGCTAAAGCGAATAGAACTATGTGCCAATTCATCTGGACGGCCAATAGCACGTAATACATATGATGGCTCAAGCGTCGCTGAAGTACAGGCTGAGCCTGATGATACAGCTAAATCTTTAAGTGACATCATTAGTGACTCACCTTCAACGAAGTTAAAGCTGATGTTCACAATGTTAGGAACGCTATGCTCTAAATCACCGTTCAGGTAGATCTCTTCAATATCTTGTAGACCATCCCACAATTTTTGACGTAGTTTGGCTGCATGGGCATTGTCTTCTTTGTAGCTGTCATTGGCTAGAGCAAATGCTGCGCCAAGGCCAACGATTTGATGCGTAGGCAAAGTACCTGAACGCATGCCACGCTCGTGACCACCACCATGTTGCTCAGCTTTTAGACGAATACGTGGCTTGCGGCTAACAAATAATGCACCGATACCTTTAGGACCGTAGGCTTTATGACCTGAGAAGCTCATCAAGTCGATTTTCATCTCTGCAAGATCGATCAATACTTTACCAACTGATTGCGCGCCATCCACATGGAAGACCACATTAGCTTCGCGAGTGATTTCACCAATTGCGGTCACGTCTGTAAGCGTACCAAGCTCATTGTTCACCATCATAAGTGATACTAAGATTGTATCCTCACGTAGCGCTTCTTTAACTTGTTCTGGTAAGATTAGCCCAGTGCTTGGTTGTGGCTCAAGATAAGTGATTTCAAAACCTTCTTGCTCAAGCTCACGGCAGGTATCTAGTACCGCTTTGTGTTCAATTTTACTGGTGATAATGTGCTTACCACGAGACTGATAGAAATGTGCAGCACCTTTAATGGCTAGGTTATCAGATTCAGTCGCACCAGAGGTAAAGACGATTTCGCGTGGATCAGCATTAATGACTTCAGCCACTTGTTGACGAGCTGTCTCTACTGCTTCTTCTGCTTGCCAGCCGTAACCATGCGAGCGCGAGGCTGGATTACCAAAGATACCGTCTACAGTCAAATACTCGCTCATTTTAGCAGCTACTGATTTAGCAACTGGGGTAGTGGCGGCATAATCTAAGTATATAAGGTTGTTATGTTGGCTCATGCTGGGTTTGCCTCGCTGTTCGATAGAGTAATAGTGTTGATGTCTTTTATGGAAATCTCTTTAGTAGAGCTGTGCTGGCGTTCTGAAACTGACTGCACGTTTTCCATATCTAATAATTGTGCTAATGTTATATTATTCAAGTACTGTTCGATATGATTTGACAGTGCACACCACAAATCATGGGTTAAGCACATTGTACCACCTTGGCAATCACCACGTCCTTCACACTGCATAGCATTTACAGACTCATCGACGGCAGATATGATGCTCATCACATCTATTTCATCTAGTGGTTTAGCCAAATGGTAACCGCCGGCTGCACCGCGAATACTGGTAACGAGTCCACGTTTGCGAAGTTTGGAGAATAATTGCTCAAGATAAGAGATAGAAATCGACTGCCGTTTGGCTATATCAGATAAGGATACCGCACTTTCTTGTTGGCTGGTTTGCAGTGCCAAATCTAGTAACGCAGTAACGGCATACCTGCCTCGAGTAGTCAAACGCATGTGTTATCTCCAAACTGTTATGTCATTTTAGTTAACAACGATCTTAGCGAAATGATATCTGCAATAGCTCATATAAACATACAAGTTACTGATATAAATCATATGACAGCTAAGTTGTGTCTTATCGTTATTAAACAACAGATGATTGACCCGATGTGTGCAACGATTGGACCAATTATACTTAATCCCGAGTAATTTAGTCAAGATTAAAGTGTGGTTGAATGGTTAATCTAGCTTATTACTATGATTGATAAAAACAATGGTATTCAGAAGGAGTTTGAGAGCCAGTCAATTGGGATCCCTATAGGTACTGCTATCAGAGTTTTGAAACTGTCAAAGATTGAGATAATGAATAAGCAAAAAAATGGCTGATATCCTATGTTAGGTATCAGCCGTTTTTTATTATTAAGCTATTTTGCTAAGTTATAAAGCACCGTTAAGATTAATTCATCAATAACGCAATAATAGCAATAATCATAATGACAAGAGCAGCGACCGTCACAATGACAAGCATCTTTTGCTTACTCTGTAATTCTTTGACGGTGGTTTCAAGCTCACGGTTTTTGATAGTAAGTGTGTTTATTTGGGTTTGTTGCTCTTTAATACGTAATTTATAGTTTTCCTTTTTTTCTGCTAGGTCAGCTTCAGTTGGCTTGGACTTACCTTTGCCACCTTTTATTTTTTTGAGCAAACCTTGTATCAAGCTGCCGAGACCGAGTTGCATAATGAATTGCTTGACCAACTGTACTTGTACAGACTCACCGCGCATTTGTAGTTTTTCAGTGGTTCCGCTGTCGTGAGTGGTTATGGCATTGATGACTTGAAGGCTGTAAGCATTAATGATGACATCAGGTTCGGTACGGTCGATAGGCAGCTGGGCATCTAACAGTACGCCTTTAGTGCTAAAAGTCGCAAAAATTTCAACATGTGGCAAGTACAGACGTAACGCCACAACTGTGCCTTGCTTAGCAAGTGGATAAGCTGCTCTACGCAGTTCAGGATCTAAACGTAACAATAATGTCAGCGCTGACTCGATGAACACCAGAATGATATTAGAAAAAGAGTGAGACAACGTAGAACGCTTCATGTAAATAATCCGTTTTTTTATTTGGCAAATTATAGGCAAAAGACAATCAAGGGTCAAAATCGACGCAAAATGTGCAGTAATATTTTGCTTATAGTAACGCCTTTATAATAAAAAGTAACGTTAGTTTCTGTCAGTTGGTCAATTATTACTTTACAATTTGTTAGGCAATAAAGACACTAGTGTTTGTGACTGATGCTACATTAATGTGACCTGACCAGCGTTAAACGATAAGATAGCATATAGCTGTATATTTAAGATAAGGTCACATTAGTTGAACATTGTGCCTTGATAGAACAGTTGCAGATACTTTGCGTAACATTGAGTGTCAAATACGTAGTGTAGTGAACAAAAATATGTAAAATCGCTTGCGCTCCTTATGCTGCCTTGATATAAAGACGATAACAAAGCGAAACCTGTTAATACGTCAGTCAGGCGGTTTTTATTGCTTAAATGCTATGAGAGCGTTACAATGCTTGGCGTGAGCGTTTATTATCCCCCTTAAACTTGAAGGAAATTTTATGAATAAGTCAGAATTAATTGATAGCATCGCAGACAAAAGTGGTCTAAACAAAACCCAAGCTGGTGATGCATTGAATGCTGTTATGGAAAGTGTTGGTGAAGCGCTAGAAGCTGGCGATAGCATCTCATTAGTTGGTTTTGGTACTTTCAGCGTAAAAGACCGTAAAGCGCGTACTGGCCGTAACCCTAAGACTGGTGAAGAGCTTAGCATCCCTGCAAGCAAAGTACCAAGCTTCAAAGCTGGTAAAAACTTAAAAGAGCGCTTGAACTAAGCCATACTATTGTCAGTAAGTGCTATGTCATGACGTAATATACGAATAAACATGGCGTTTACCAATAGTAAAGTAATAGATGATTTAGAGTATGGTTTAACGTCATATTTTGAGTCATAAAAAAGCACCTAATATTTGGGTGCTTTTTTTATTGCGATAGTTTGTATCATACAACGTGAATATTTTGAGTCTATACCAAAAATCACGTATCATAGGGCGCGCGATAGATGCGTTGTTGAAACTAGGCTGCTTTAGTCAGTCTTGCCCTTCTATATAAAATGCACACGCGCTTACTTTTACCATTGCCTGCTTAGATAGCATTCATATTACAATGGTTTTTCATCAATATAGGTTAATACAGCAGAGATAACTATGGATAAATTGCGCGATTTCTTAAAAAGCTGGCCAGGTCGCATTTTATTGATTTTATGCCTATCGCCACTCGCTCTATTGGGTGTCGAAAGTTACTTTGGCGGTGGAGTTGATCCCAACCAAGTCGCTCAGGTAGGTGACGCAAGCGTAGGGCTGACCGAATACCAGTCTGCTGTCAATAGCCGTCGTACTGAAATATTAGAACAAGTTGAGGATGCCAGTCTATTAAATGAAGATGTGTTGCACGAGCAAGTGCTAAAAGGTCTTATTGATCGTACGCTACTAGAGCAGCAAGCAGGAAAGCTTGGTATGACGGTTTCCGATGACACAATCAATCGTTTATTGCGTCAAGAAGAAGTCTTTCAGGATGCTGATGGTAATTTTTCTAACGATCAATTTGCGAACTTTTTGCGTCAGCGCGGTATGACAAAGAACCAACTGTTTGCTGAGTTTCGCAATCAGTTAAGCTTGGATCAGCTTAATGCTAGTATCGTTGGTACGGCAGTGTATCCAATGCAAGCGGTCAGTCAATTGATTGATTTGCAGCTTGAGTCGCGCAATGTTTGGTTGCATCGTTTTAATTGGCAAGACTACACCGATCAGGTTAAGTTGAGCAAAAATGACATACAAGCTTACTATGATGCTAATAAAGAGACGCTAAAAAGCGCGGCAATGGTCGATTTGGCTTATTTGCAACTCAGTCCTCAAACCATTCAGGTGACAGACGTTACAACAGAAGATCTACAGCAGCAATATGAAGCCTATAAGCAAGAGCAAGCCATCGTCGATGAGCGTCAAGTTAGTCAGATTCTATTGGCAGGTGATGATGCTAAGGCACGAGCAAATACGGTTAAAGCGCGTCTAGATAAAGGGGAGTCATTTGTATCATTGGCCAAATCAGAGTCAGATGACCCATCAGGAGAGACGGGTGGTAGTATTGGTCGCTTTAATCCTTCTGTATTCGGTAATGACGCTACAGCTGTTGAAAAAGCTTTAGAAGGATTGAGTGTTGGTGATATCACAGCACCTATCAAGACTAGCTTTGGCTATCAGATATTTACGGTAACCGAAGACAATGGTAGTAAAATACCGACTTTAGAGAGCATGCGTGATGATTTAACAGCCAAGGCGACAGAGTATAAGCGTCAAGAAATGTATGCTGATAAAGTGACAGCAATTAATGACATGGCAGCAGATGGCTTTAGCATTGAAGACATTGCTCAACAAGAGAACGTGACATTGAAACGTCTCAAAGATTATCGCAAAGAGAACAACAAATCAGTACTGTCGCAACCTGCAGTGATCAAACAAGCTTTTGATGAGTTTACCATTCAGGATCAAGCAGTGACTGCTGGTATCGAAGTGGGTAACGGTACAGTATGGGTACAGCCAAGTAATTATCGTCCTACCAAAACGCTTGCTTTATCTGCCGCTACGCCAAGAATTACCCAGATACTACGTCAACAGAAAGCCACAGCATTGGCATTGAAAGAAGCTAAATCCTTAGTCGCGGGTATCAAAACGTCAGCTGATATTAGCAAGCAGCCAATCAGTCTTCAGTCATTGGGTGCAGTGAATCGTCAAACGACGCTATTGACAGAAAAAGAGCGTGGATTGGCTTTCAGTCAGCAAGCGGCTAATAATGGTGTAGTTGCTGTCGCGAGCGAAACTGAAACGGGTGCTACTCTGTTGGTTGGTGATCGTATTAAGACAGAGCCACAGTCGCCATTATCTGATGCACAAAGAGCGCAAACGGCTAGTATTATTCGTGATAACTTAGGTCAGGATCAGTTACAAGACTATTTAGATTATCTACGCTTGGTGTATAAAGTTGAGATTAACGAAGCTAATATGTCGAATGCGCAAGGGCGCTAAAAATCAGGAATTGAGGGTAATATGATGTAATTGCTAAATCATATTTTCTAAATACCCTTATTAAATTTGACGTACAAAAAAGCCACTATCTATAGTGGCTTTTTTAATGGCTATTGCTTTTATTATAATCATAAGAATGTAGCATTAACAGCAGTATACAATTTAGTACGGCTATTAATGCCAGTTTTCAAAGTGATACCAGACAGTTTAATGGCGGAAATGGCGCATACCAGTGAAGACCATTGCAATGCCATGCTCATTGGCTGCAGCGATGGTTTCGTCATCACGCATAGAGCCACCTGGCTGGATAATAGCAGAGATGCCTACGGCAGCAGCGTTATCGATACCATCACGGAACGGGAAGAACGCGTCTGACGCCATAACAGCACCTTCAGTCGCTAATCCAGCATGCTCTGCTTTGATAGCAGCGATACGAGCTGAGTTAACGCGGCTCATCTGACCTGCGCCAACACCGATAGTGCGTTGACCTTTGGCATAGACGATGGCATTAGATTTGACGTATTTTGCTACGTTCCAGCTGAACAGTAGATCTGCAATCTGTGCTTCAGTTGGTTGTACATCAGTAACGATTTTTAGATCATTGGCAGTAATCAAACCAAGATCTTGCTCTTGCACGAGTAGACCACCATTAACGCGTTTATAGTCTAGCTGAATATCGCGTTGATCTGGTGCTGGTAGCTCGCCGCATACCAATACACGTACGTTTTTCTTAGCCGCAGTCGCTTCAAGCACACCATCTTCGATACTAGGTGCAATGATAACTTCTACAAATTGGTTGTCGATAATGGCTTTTGCTGCTGCAAGCGTCAATGGGCGGTTAAAGGCAATGATACCACCGAAAGAAGATTCAGGATCGGTACTGAAGGCTGTGTTATAAGCAGCTACTTGGTCATTATCAACTGCCACGCCGCAAGGGTTTGCATGCTTGACGATAACGCAAGCAGGCGTACTAAAGGCTTTTATGCACTCAAGAGCTGCATCAGTATCAGCGATATTGTTATAAGACAAGGCTTTACCTTGAAGCTGCTTGGCAGTTGCTATAGAGGCTTGCTTGCTCTTTAGTGGCTGGTTTTCTATATAGAAGGCAGCGTTTTGATGTGGGTTCTCACCGTAGCGTAGGTCTTGGACTTTTTCAAGTTGTACATTGAACGTACGTGAGAAGTTTTCTGCTTCCTGGTTTTCGTTCACACGACTACCCAAGAAATTGGCAATCATACCGTCGTACTGTGCCGTATGCTCAAAAGCCTTCACTGCCAAGTCATAGCGTAGAGCTGTTGTCAATGCAGTACCATCACCTAGAGCGGTAAGGATGCGGTCATAATCAGCAGGATCAGTCACGATACCTACATGGGCGTGATTTTTGGCAGCTGAACGAACCATGGTAGGGCCGCCGATATCGATGTTTTCGATAGCATCGTTCATCGTGACATCAGCACGAGCAATCGTTTCAGCAAACGGATATAAATTCACCACCACCAAATCAATACGGTCAATGGCGTGCTCACTCATGACAGCATCGTCTTTACCACGGCGTCCTAAGATACCACCATGAATTTTAGGGTGTAGTGTTTTAACACGACCGTCCATCATTTCAGGGAAACCGGTATAGTCTGATACCTCTGTCACATCAACGTTGTTTTCTGTGAGTAACCGATAAGTACCGCCAGTAGAGAGTAAGCCAAAGCCTGCTTTAATAAGGCCCTGAGCAAATTCAACGATATTAGATTTATCGGAGACCGATAACAATGCAAGTGGGGTAGTACTCATAAAAAAACTTCCATAAAAAAAGCCTGACGTAAACGTCTGGCAAGGTGATGAAGACAATTATTGCAAACAGTATCACAATGGATAATGTCAGGAATATTAAATTGCCATGCATAATGATGGTTGTTAAAGATAAGTGCGCTCATAGAGCAAGGGCTACATTAAGTCATAAGTTTTGAGTTTTTTGCGTAAAGTGCCACGGTTTAGACCTAGGATTTGCGCACATTTGGTTTGATTGCCCCGAGTTTTTTCAAGGACGACAGATAAGAGCGGTTCTTCTATTTGTTTTAGGATGAGCTCGTATAAGTCGGTGGGTGTCTCATCGCCTAGCATCGCAAAATACTGTCGTACCACACGCTCAACATGTACTCGTAGCGGCTCATGCGTATTACTCGCATAGCTGTCTACTGACGCATTAAAGTGGTGAGTCGGCTGAGGGTGGTTTTCTTTATTATAATCGGCAGGATGCTCAGAGCTTGTAGCAAAATGATTGGCATAATGCTGTGCATGAGGCGCCATAAGATAATGTCCTTGGGATTAGGGAGAATCAAACCATAAGATATTGTGAGTATTATATCAAATTAATGTCGTCTAGCGCTGATATATTGGCAGTTATCTTAGTATTGGCGCTATTTACGAAAGCTCATTCTCAATAGTATGAATACAAACCTCTCTGACTGATAAGCATTAACTCAATGTTATAAGCTTCAATTTAGCTCAAAACTTAGTACAAAGGGCTAATGCTAACATCACGGATTTGTGTATTTGCAACGGGTATAGTAAAGAGTATCTGACGGTTACTGTCTGCAGCCAGTTGACTTTGCTTACTTAATAGATAGTCAGCTGGTGTAGCAATAAACTCGCCAATCAAAGCATCAGCACCATAGACGCTGACTTTAACATTTGGATATAGCTGAGTGCTTGCGCTTTGATTGTTTAATGTAGCACTTATATCGCTGAAATTACCCGTCGTTTTTATTTTGCTAGATCTATGATTGGCATTAGTGAGTGTCAGTGCATTTATATCGGCACTGGGTAAGCTACACGAAATAGCTGAACATATTGCTTGGAGTTTTTCAGCATGAGCAGGGTTTTTTACTAAGGTCTCTAAGTTAAAGATGACATATTGTGCAAAGAGTAATAGTGCCAATACCAAACATCCGAGTATCCACAATAACGATGCTGCTGAGCGTTTTCTGGACGTTGGTATAAATTGCTCTTGAGACTTTCTCATACGCTCGTCAATGGTTTTGTCTTCGTCTTTGAGTGGTACGCCCATATTGAGTAACAGTTGTGATAAGTCTGTATCGTCTTGTAGTATGTCTTGGTTTTTGTTTTGATCTTTAAGAAGCTTTTCGAGCCATGAGTTGTCAGTCGTATCATCGATATTAGCGTGAATATCATTAGAGACGGCTGAACTGATGCTTTTACTGGTTGTTTCAGAGGTGGTGCTTGATGGTTCATCAGATGCTGTTGAGGTATGATTGGCTTCGTTTATTTGATCTAACCACGCATCCATAATGTCTAGAGAGTCGTATTCTACAGAGGTGTCGTCTAATTCATCGGTATCCATGTCATCATAGATTAATATATCAGAGGAGATTTTTTTGGAAGGTTGTTTGTTGAGTGATGGTTTTGTGTCGTCAGAGCTCTTTTTATTGTGAATTTTAGATGTTTGTATAGAGTGCTTATTTGGAGTCGGCTTATCACTTTTAGGAATTATCGCCGTATCTACTTGAGAGGCTGATATCTTAGAAACATCAGGGTTTACAACAAGATGTTTGTTGACTAAAAAGCTTTGATGGCACTGATCGCAGATGACCATTGCATTGTCTTTATTGAGCTGATCTTGCTGTATTTGCAAGCAATTTTTGCAATGAGGGCACTGGGTCTGTATTGGCGTAGTCATAGGGTCGAATCCAAAAAAATATGGTTATCAATACCGCTTAGCCACTCAATAAAGGCTGCCTATGATGCTAATGCCATCATTCAAAAGCGTTTAAAAATCTATGAGTCATGAGCACGGATAGAGTGGCGTCAAACACAGGGTATCTGACTGCCCTCTATCGTAACAGATGTAATTAAATGTTGCTAGCCTGTAAATGTACCAGATAGACGTTGCCAATGTTGGTCTTCTTGCGCTGTAAAAGCATGTTTTGCATCAAGGGCAAAATAAGGCTGATAAGCATCAGTGACTTGGTCAGTTTGCGACTCTATCAAGCCTGCTAGTACGATTCTACCTTTTTGCGTGATTAAAGTCGCAAAATAAGGGGCTAGGCCAATTAATGGTTTTGCCAAGATATTTGCGACGATAACGTCTACTGGCAAGACAGCATTCTGTGAACAGTAATCTGTAAAATCTTCTGGTAAGAATGCTTGTAGACGGTCACCAACATCATTGCGTTCTGCATTTTGATTGGTTGCCAATACTGCTTGTGGATCGATATCAACTGCATAAACTTGGCGTGCACCCAATAGTAAAGCAGCAATGCCCAAAATACCTGAGCCACAACCATAATCAATGACCACTTTATCTTTTAAGTCTTGCTCTGTTAGCCAATCGAGACATAAGCGCGTGGTCGCATGATAGCCAGTACCAAAGGCCAGTCCAGGATCCATAATAATATTGGTCGCGTCAGGGTTCGGTGGTGTTAGCCAATTGGGTACGATCCATAGGTTATTGGCACATTCGATAGGATGGTAGTTACTCATCCACTCGCGTTCCCAGTCTTTGTCATCGACAGCACTCAGCCAAACACGGGTAGCTTGTACTTGAGCGGCGATTTCATGACTCAACTGCTCGACAGCCTGACGGTTGCCAGCATCAGTAGTTGCATCAAACAGCCCTGTTAGGATAACTTCATCCCATAGAGGCGATTCACCAGGTAATGGCTCAAACAAAGGCTGGTCACCTGCATCATCCAAGGCAATAGACAGTGCGCCTGCCTCTAGTAGTAGCGCCTCAGCCAAATCGACGTTTGCTTTTTCACATTGTAAATGTAGTTGTTGCCATGCCATAACGATAACCTTAAGCTAAATTAAATGTATATTTTGGATAAATGATGGGGTGTAGAATATAAAAAGTGAATAGATTACAAAGTTATAAACTTGGCATCTATCCACTTAGATATGTTTTGATATTAACGTAATGCTTGTTTTGCCTCACTGACGACACGTGAGTTACCTTGTGCCTGTCCTGACTGCAAAATGATTTGCCATAGCGCGCGTCTGCGATTGGCATCTTGAGAGACACTAAGACCACGGCGTGCCATTGCTTCTGCTTTACGAGGTTGGTTCTTTTTCAATGCCACTTGTGCTAAATAGAAATATACCGCTGATGATTTGGGTGCTAGGCGCTGTGCACGGGTAAAGCTGCTTTCAGCATTGGTCAATTGACCTGTTTTGAGCTGATTGATACCTGTCTGCATCAAACTGCGAAATGCTGGCAGGTTGCTATTGTTACTGGTCGCTTGTTGCGTTCGTTGCTGTGAGTTGCTTCTAGCACGTTCTAACAGTTCGCTATGTGATGGTATAGATGGCTCAGGGACTACGTACTCTTCACGAGAAGGAATAACGAAGACAGTATCAGGCTGAGTCGGTATAGGGTTGGATGGTACAAACACCGGAGACTCTTGAGTCAGTGGATTTGCCGATTCAACTGAACTATCAGGCTCGATTGGGTAATCGTTGCCATCATCCTCTTCATAGATAGGGTTCTGAGTCTCAGTAGACCTAGTAGGCGCAGACATGTCAGGCATTTGCGACGATGGGACAGTTTGAGAAGGGGCTGTCGTCATCGTAGTCGGCGCAGTCTGACAAGCGCTCAAACCCAACATGCTGATAAGTGCGCTGGTTACCAGTACAGCATTGGCTGAGGTAGGCATTTTAGGACTACCAATAATGGCTGGCTTGACTGACGTAGCGTGCTTCAGAGATAACAACATGTTGAGACCTTTTGTAATGTTTAAAAGCAATGTTAGAACCATTCAACGGCACGATCATACCAAGTATCGGCATCTTGCTCATCACTATTTTCTTGGCTATCGGTATCAACGGCTTCACCATTTGGAATCTCAAAATTGCCTTGTTGGTTTTGCAACTGTGATTGTTCGCGTGCACGGTCTTGTTGATATAGGCCAAGCGCACAACTGCTGGCTTCTTTTGGTAGATGCGCTGACAGTACTGGCAGATAACGGGCATCAGTACAACGCTCATTAGATAACTTACCTGAGTTGTTCTCCAACCATAACCATTCAATACCTTCAGGCTCTGGTAGCGACACAGGCGTCAGCTTGAGACGGTCCATATAATCAACCCAAACTGGTAATGCGCCACTACCACCGCTTAGACCGATAGGTTTGTTATCATCACGACCAACCCAAACCACACTGACGTAGTTGCCACTATAACCGGCAAACCAAGCATCTCGAAAGTCGTTTGTGGTACCTGTTTTACCCGCCAAGTTTAAATTGCTACCAAGTGATTTTGCACGTTTAGCAGAACCAGTTGCAACCACTTGCTGTAGCGCGTAATTCGTGAGGTAATTGGTCTCAGGCGGGATGCTGCGCTGAGTATTGAGTCCAGTACGTTGCAAGATACGGCCGCGATCATCTATCACCGTACGAATACTATGAATAGGGGTGCGAAAGCCGCCAGTTGCAAAGACTTGGTATACACCAAGCATATCCATCGGGCTAAGATTGACAGAGCCTAGCAGTGCTGAAGGATATGGTGGTATGTCTTCTTTTACACCCATACGCTTCAACTGTTTGGCAAAGGTATCAATTCCAAACTCCATGCCCAAGCGTACCGCCGCTTGGTTATATGATTGTGATAGCGCAGTGGTAAACGGTACATAACCATGATCACGATTGTCGTAGTTCTTTGGGTTCCATTTAGTACCATCGCTTAGATTGACTGTAATTGGCGAGTCATCTACCGAGCTTGCGAGATTGTAGCGTCCGCTTTCGAGCGCTGTCATATAAATGACTGGCTTTAACAATGAGCCGACTTGACGCTTGGCATCGACGGCACGGTTAAAGCCGGTAAACTCACTGCCACTACCAACCACAGAAACCAGCTCGCCAGTTTCAGGATTGGCACTCACTAGAGCACCTTGCAAATCTTTGGTTTTGCTGCTCTTGCGACGTAGCTCACCCAGTTTTTTATCAACGGCTTTGTCTGCTGCCAACTGCGCAATTGGGTCTAACGTACTGATAATAGTGAGACCTTCGTTTTTGAGATCATCAGAATAATAAACAGTATTCAGTTCACGTTTGACGATATCCAAAAAGTCAGGAAATTGACTCTTACCATCAACGGGTTTTTCCACGATATCAAGCGGTCGTTCAATCGCTTTATCATAGTCTTCTTGGCTAAGTGACTCTACAGCCAACATATTGCCCAAGACAATGTTACGGCGCTCTTTTGAGTCATTTGGGTTGCGACGTGGATTATAGATACTTGGGCCTTTTGCCATACCCACAAGCATGGCTTGTTGATCTAAGCGTAGCTCTTTGAGTGGTTTGCCAAAATAAAACTGTGAGGCCAAGCCAAAACCATTAATAGAGCGCTTACCATTCTGACCTAAGTAAATCTCGTTTAGATACGTCTGTAGAATTTCGTCTTTGCTGTAATGCAATTCAAGTAGTACAGCCATTAATGCTTCGTTGGCTTTGCGTTTTAGCGTACGGTCTGAGTTGAGATAGAAGTTTTTGATCAACTGCTGAGTAATGGTCGAGCCGCCCTGTCTAGAGCCGCCAGAGAAGTTATTTATTACGGCGCGTGCGATACCGCGTACAGATACCCCTTTGTGCTCGTAAAACGCACGGTCTTCCGTGGCGATCAACGCATCGATGAGCGGCTGTGGTACGTCATCTAATGAGACGACCATACGATCTTCGTTACTATCTGGGTAGATACCACCAATATTGACAGGCTCTAAGCGAATGATGCCGCTCTTGGCAGGTAAGGTACTCTGCACCGATGAAATCTTATTACCATTAATAGTCATTTTGATGACTTGCTCTTTGTCCACATCATTGGCGCTATAAGTGAAGCCACGCGTGTGGATAAAGTAGGTATTACCTGATTTATGATAAGTACCAGTGCGATCATAAGCTTTGTTGCTTTGATAATTAAGCAGTTCTAGCCAAGTTTTCATCGTATCGGTATCGACACTAGCACCTTGATATAATTCAAGTGGCTGCGAATATACTTTGGCAGGAATATCCCAGCGCTTACCCTCAAACTTATGGGTAATGGTACGATCAAGTTTGATTAAGTATAGCGCGAGCAGCACCATACCCGCGATAATAACAATTAATATAAGACTACTAAATACCAAGCCGCGCTGCTGTGAAGGTAGCGTGCTGACAATAGGCCTAGCAGACTGTGGTAACTGGGTATTTGGTAGCTTGGAATTGGATTTTTGCACTGATATCGCACCATTTTGGGATAAAAAACTGCTTCATAATGACGCAAAATGACAAATTTTTCAATCTATCATCGTCAAAGTAGGCATTCATTGGTATTAAACTATGAGCATTGAGACTGCTTACAGCACTTGCTTATAGTATAATCTTTATTAAAGTATTCACATGAATATAAACGCATCAAGAGCTTTTAATTGCTTTTATAGATGCCATATAGAATAGTCGTTCACGATAGCAATTTAATCTTGCTACAACGATGTGTTTTTTATGAATTATCCGCTGTTATTGTTGCGTGTTACTTTATGCTAGCAAAGCCAAGAGACCTTTAAAGTTGCTGTTTTATTTTGTTTTATAACCTAAGTTCTATAACCTAAGCATTGAGTACTGTTAATGATAGCAAGCTGCCCGCGAAGCGAATTTACTTGAAACGAACTTGAAACGAATAAGGTTCGAGCAAACCTGTTTAAAGGAAGTAAGCGCGATTATGTCTAGTGTCCCTCCATCAATAGCTTCTACCCCAAACCATCATTATGAAGACAACTCGATCATTGAAGGTCTAGTGCTGCCACTTGCGGGCGATTGCTTTCATTGCGGTGATCCTGTACCGCAGCCACCATTCTATGCCGAGATATTGGGTCAATCACGTGAAATGTGCTGTATGGGCTGTCAGTTGGCAGCGCAGAGTATCGTAGAGGCTGGGCTTGAGCAATATTATCTGGATCGCTCGGAGATTAGTCGTACGGCAAGCTTGCCTACTCAAATGACTCGCCTTGAGGCTTATGATCATGACGAGATAAAGCAGCAGTTTGTGTATGCGCAGGATGGTATGTCGGTGGCAGAATTGTCTGTCAATAATCTGCGTTGTGCGGCGTGTACGTGGTTGATTGAATCACGTCTCGACGAGTTAGA
The DNA here is from genome assembly GCF_055522395.1 of Psychrobacter sp. TPE 89C. Lineage (NCBI taxonomy): Bacteria > Pseudomonadati > Pseudomonadota > Gammaproteobacteria > Moraxellales > Moraxellaceae > Psychrobacter > Psychrobacter sp. TPE 89C. Next base: position 105,175 of record NZ_JBVFXW010000003.1, on the reverse strand, counting down.
TGGTATCAGTAAATGTCAGGTGAATTTGACCAACCAACGTATGCGGGTAATTTGGAATGAAGATAAGCTACCGATTAGCCGTATTCTGGCCGTTATCAATGAAATCGGCTATGAAGCCAAGCCTTATCGTCAAGACACGCATGAGGCCATGTTGGCACGCCATACTAATCAAATGCTGCTGCGCCTTGGCATTGCTGCGCTGGGTTCGATGCAAGCAATGATGTATGCCGTGGCGCTCTATTTTGGTGAATATAGCGATATGCTGATATTGCAGCGTGATTTTTTGCGTTGGGTCTCATTGTTCGTCAGTACGCCAGTATTCTTTTATGCTGGACTACCATTTTTTACATCAGCATGGTCAGCGGTTCGCGCCCGCCAAGTCAATATGGATGTGCCTGTCAGTATTGCGCTAATTGTGACCTTTTTCGCCAGTTTATATGCCACGATTACTGGGCAAGGGGAAACGTATTACGATTCAGTCAGTATGTTTATTTTCTTCTTATTAGCAGGCCGTTACATCGAGCATAATGCTCGCCTAAAAGCGGCGACTATGGCCAATGATTTGGTGGTGGTTGAACCGGTGTTGGTTCAAAAAGTTGCGGAAGATAAAGAAGCTGCTAAGCGTATTTTGCAACAGATTTCGCAGAATATGCTCAATCAGACGGCTAGCAGTGAAGAAGATGGAACTGCTGATATTTCACGTGATAATGTGAATGTGGACGCTATAAGCAACCAAAAATTATCAAGTGCTATGCCTAATTTTATGAAGAGCATAGATGATAATGTTCATGAGCTAACCGCACGTATCGCCCAAGACTGGCAGCAATCACGCAATCAGCGATTCTCTTTATCAAAACAAGAATCAAAACCAGAGTCAACAACAGACGTCAGCGTCGAAGATAAAAGTAGTACACAAGACAAAAAAATGGTGACCGCTCACAGCTTGCAAGTGGGTGACATCATCATGGTAGAAGCTGGATCTGAAATTATCAGTGATGGTATTTTGCTCAGTCCAACCGCTACAGTCTCGCAAAGCCTGCTAACGGGCGAGGGCGACTTGATTATTAAATCTCAAGGCGACTATATCGTTGGTGGTGCGCAAAATGACAGTCAGCCATTTGAGATGCTGGTCACCGCACTACCAGAAGACAGCCAGATAGGCTTGATAGATAGACTTATGAACCGCGCCATGAGTGAAAAGCCAAAACTGGCACAGCAAGCAGATAAGCTGGCACGCTGGTTCGTGGCACGGATTTTAGTACTGTCTGTCTTGGTGTTTATTGGTTGGTATATCGTTGATCCGAGCCAAGCCGTTTGGGCTACCGTCGCAGTATTGGTCGCAACTTGTCCTTGTGCATTGTCTTTGGCGACACCGATTGCGCTTACGGTATCGACGAATCGGTTGGCGAGCTATGGGTTTTTGACCACGCGTGGACATACGCTACAAACGCTTGCTGAAATCACGCATGTGGCTTTTGACAAGACAGGCACGCTGACTTATGGTAAGCCGAACCTACTCAATATCGAATTAACTGATCTTCTGAGTCAAAAAGAGACAGAAGGTTTAGCATTATCAGACCAAAAAGATAAAGTCTTAGCCATCGCCGCTGCTTTAGAAGTGGGTAGTCGCCATCCGATTGCCCATGCATTGCTGACTGCTGCTTATCAACTGCACCTGCCAGCCACGCAAGCATTACAGCATTATCCAGCGGGTGGGGTAGAAGCAATGATCGATGGTGTGTTATATCGAATTGGTCATGTAGATTTTGCCTTAGACAATACCAATGATGCTAGTGCAAATAATGATATAACCATTGATTTAGTAGCGCAGCGTGCTAGCTCAGCGGTGGTGTTATCTTGTCAAAATAACGATTCAGACGATTGGCAGGCGTTGGCGTGTTTTTACTTTAATGACAAGGTGCGTGACAGTGCTAAGTCGATGCTTGATACGCTGAAAGCGCTAGGCATTGAGTCTGTAATGCTGACTGGTGATCCAAGTCCACAAGCGTTAGTAATGGCGAAAGGTTTGGGTATGAAGTCTGCCTATAATGGTCTATCGCCAACCGATAAGGTTAATCATATTCGAAAATTGCAGTCTGAAGGTGCAGTAGTGCTGATGGTTGGTGACGGTATCAATGATGCACCTGTACTCGCAGCAGCAGATGTCTCGACCTCAATTGCTGGCGCGGCAGATTTAGCTCAAGTATCGAGCGATAGTATTATCTTAAATGGTCACATTGAAGCCATTACTGCGGCCAAACGTATCGCTGATAAGACAGAACGCATCATCAAACAAAACTTCCGCTGGGCACTGGTATATAACAGTATTGTGTTGATACCAGCAGCTTTAGGCTATGTACCACCATGGCTCGCTGCTATTGGTATGTCACTCAGCTCATTGTTTGTGGTCTTAAATGCCTTGCGTTTGAAGCGTGCTTAGGGTAATTGCAGTCATACCATAATGAAGACCTAAACGCTTTAAGTTGTTTCTGTTCGCATGCAGCAACTCTATAAGCGTTGTACCTATTATTTGACTCATATCGTTTATCTTATGCATGTCGATTAAGAAAATAGCAGACATAAAAAAACCCTCATCAAATTGATGAGGGTTTTGGCAAATGCCATAATCGAATTAATAATAATTCAAAAAATTTACTACTAAAATGTGGCTCTCCAACCTGGGCTCGAACCAGGGACACACGGATTAACAGTCCGTTGCTCTACCAACTGAGCTATTGGAGAATAGGTTGTAAGTATTAAATACGCTTACAACGAGCTTAGAAAGTCTCTAACGAGTTCTTGCTAAGTGGGGCGTATTCTAGCAAAGATAAAAAATACGTCAAGCTTTTTTTGCATAATTTTCAAAGTTTATTCTTTTAAGTAGGTAATAAGGCATTATTCGAGGTGGTTTCCCAAAGATTAGTCATTGATAGGCGAATAAAAAAGACACCACATACTCTCTATGTGGCATCTCCTCTAAGCGCTATTTTAATCTATCAATATATTTCTGAGCTTATCGTCTTTGAAATTTATTCAGCAACGTCTAAATCAGCCACTGCTTGCTCGATACGTGATAAGGCATCTTTTAGCGTGGCTTCATCCGTGGCGTAAGAGATACGCATGTAACCACCAAGGCCGAATGCATCACCAGGCACGACTGCCACGCCAACCTTGTCTAATAACCATGCTGAGAACTCCGTGCATGACGACAGGCCAGCCGCTTTGATTAGCGGTACGATATTTGGATATACATAGAATGCGCCATCAGGGCGCAGGCAAGTAATACCTTTAATGGCATTTAGACCATTCACCACCAAATCACAGCGCTGTTCAAATGCCGCTACCATTGGTTCTAATACGCTTTGGTCGCCGCTGATAGCCGCTTCTGCAGCGACTTGGCTGATAGAAGCTGGACATGAGGTGGATTGTGATTGCACCTTTTTCATGGCACCGATTAGTTTAGCAGTGCCACCCGCATAGCCGATACGCCAGCCTGTCATCGCATACGCTTTCGAGACACCGTTCAAGATGATCGCACGGTCTTTTAACTCAGGTGCTGCATTTAAGATATTGTAGAACTTGTCGCCCGTCCAGCGGATATGCTCGTACATATCATCTGAGGCTACATAGACTTGTGGATGTTTTTTCAAGACTTCAGCGATGGCTTTTAGCTCATCTAACGTATAAATCATACCCGTTGGGTTAGACGGACTATTCAATACCAACATTTTAGTTTTATCGGTGATAGCTGCTTCTAACTGGTCGGCAGTAATTTTGAAGTCTTGCTCAGCAGGGCATTTGACAATGACGGGTACACCTTCTGCGATGATGACCATGTCAGGGTAGCTGACCCAGTAAGGCGCAGGAATGATAACTTCGTCACCTGGATTGATAAAGGCTTGAGCAAGGTTAAAGAATGATTGCTTACCACCAGCCGATACTAGGATTTCGTTTGGCTCATAGCTGATGTCATTGTCACGCTTAAATTTTTCAATAATAGCTTTTTTTAGCTCTGGTGTGCCATCAACAGCAGTGTACTTGGTAAAGCCATTATTAATGGCGTCAATCGCTGCTTTTTTGATGTGCTCTGGTGTATCAAAATCAGGTTCGCCAGCGCCTAAGCCGATAATATCTTTGCCCGCAGCTTTCATCTCTTTGGCTTTATTGGTAATGGCCATAGTCGGTGACGGTTTGATGTTGTTGACGCGGTTAGACAATTGTATCTCGCTCATGAGGTATCCTTTTTGTATTAGAGTAGAGTGGGTGAACAGCTGATATTGATTGTATAACGTGCTCCATGCAACCAGTACACGATATTGTGGGCGTGTCGAATATGAGGTGGTTTTTTAAACCGTTGAGACTATAAATAATACTCAATAATAAATGTGCTTCGACTGTAATATTGTAGCATCTAGGTATTTTGCTGTCCCAAGACACCAAGACGTATATTCAACTCAAACCACATCTGATTAATAGTTATTTAAATAAACTAATAGTGGTTAAATTTTGCCAAATAGCTGTTTAACGGCTCTATGTTATTCGAACTGTGTTGTCTGCGCTGATTCTCTCGATTAACTACCATCTATCGAATTTTCACCAATCTTTTATAGAATGAGAGAAATATCTTAATAATAGGAATTAATGTCATTATTCATAGCATTATCATTGGCTAGATAAACCGAGTGTATTTGTACTTCTATGCCCATTTTAATTGCGAAGACACAACAATAAACCTGTATCGACACACTATAATTATTTAGATTTCTTAAATAAAATAGGCATTAGCTTAATGAAATGCGATTAATGTTATCTACCAAAAAACAATAACAACTGAGTATGTAACATCTGGCTAAGCACTGACTTATACATTATAAAAGAAATAATAAAGGATACTGACAATGACAAACTTTCCCAAGAAACAACATATTCTCATTACTGGCGCAACGTCAGGTATCGGCAACCAATTAGCCAAAGATTATTTGTTAGACGACCATCATGTCTACGCTGTTGGCCGTGATGATACCGCATTGGCTGAGCTAAAATCATTGGGGGCTGAGACCATTGATTTAGACCTTATGGATCGAGAAAAAGTAATAGAAGCTTTTGAGAAGATTGATGTGATTGACTTAGCGATTTGCGGGGCTGGTATGTGCGAGTATTTAGACATGCCAAACTTTGATAGTGCGTCATTCATGAAAGTGATGTCCGTCAATATGGGGACATTATCGCACGCTATCGAAGGCGTTTTACCTAAGTTAATCGCCTCAAAAGGTCGCTTGATTGGTATTGGTTCAGCGTCCGCTTATGTGCCTTTTGCCCGTGCCGAGGCTTATGGCAGCTCAAAGGCGGCCATTCATTATCTAATGAAGACTCTACAAATTAGCTTAGCGCCACATGATGTATCAGTCAGCTTAGTCGTGCCTGGTTTTGTCGAAACACCAATGACCAAACAAAATGACTTCCCTATGCCATTTATCCAGACGCCAGCGCAGGCAAGCCAAGCCATCCGAGATGGTATAGCGAGCGGGCACGATGTGATTGAATTCCCGAAGAAGCTAACCTTGCCATTGAAGGCGTTGGGTACATTACCAGATCTAGTGTGGCAGCAAGTCAGTGGAAAGCTTAATAAAACATAACTGATACTAGGGCGTGTCTTCAATTCACCCGATAGTCATCTAGATGGGCTAAAAATGGCTAAATCTTGCCAAACATCGTCAAATAGCTAGTTAATATCCCGATATTATCTGCGCTATTTTTCTTGTTTGACGGCAATTTATCTCATTTTTATCACCATTTTTGAAATGAAGACACGCCCTAAAGAGTCGTTCAAAATAAATCGCTAAAAACAAGTCGTTAAAAACAGATCGTTAAAAACCTACAAAGGAACGCATGTATGTCGTTTATCCGCCGTAAACGTAAGAACACAGAAATAGTCTCTAACGAAGCCAGCAACGTTTTGAAAAGTGCGTCTAGCGTCCAAGCCAAAAAGCGTATCGCTATTATTGGTTCGGGTGTGTCAGGATTGACTTGTGCTCATTACCTCGTGGCACAACATGACGTAACAGTGTTCGAAGCCAATGATTACATCGGCGGGCATGTGAATACGATTGATGTGGCACTCCAAGATGGCAAAAAAGCAAAAACGGGCAATGTGGAAACCAGTGCGATAGACACGGGATTCATTGTTTTTAACGAGCGTACCTATCCTAACTTTTTTCGGTTGTTATACGACTTAAAAGTACCGTTCCAGTCGACAGACATGAGCTTTTCGGTAAAAAACATTGCACGTCATTTTGAATACAACGGTCATACGCTTAACACTTTATTGTCACAGCGTAAAAACGTGCTCAATCCAAAATTTTGGCGATTTATTAAAGATATTATACAGTTCAACAAGCATATCAAGCAGCTACGCCAAGATTACGAAGTGGCACGTGCTCAAGGGCAAGATGTCAGCGTCTTCACCGAGCAAACACTTGGTAATTACCTTACACAGAAAAACTACGGCAATCTATTCACAGACAACTATCTGCTGCCAATGGTTTCAGCTATTTGGTCAACCAGTCTGGATGAAGTACAAGATTTTCCATTGGTGTTTTTTGCGCAGTTCTTTGATAACCACGGCTTGCTCGATGTGGTCAATCGTCCGCAGTGGTTCACGATTAAAGGCGGCTCAAAACAGTACGTCAATAAGTTAGTGCCACGCTTTATCAAAGCGGGCGGCGAGGTACGAGTAAACAGCCCAGTACAGTCGGTAGTTCGTGATGGTGAGCAAGTATTATTGACGGTTCAAGACAAAGGTAACACTGATAACAAGATCGAAAATTTTGTATTTGACGAAGTTGTCTTTGCTTGTCATGCAGATACTGCGCTGAAGATTTTAAAAGATGCCAGTACAGAAGAGTCTGAAGTGCTAGGGCATTTCCGCTTTACCAAAAATACCGCCGTACTTCATACCGATATCAGCGTTCTACCTAAGAAACCGTTGGCATGGGCAAGTTGGAACTACCTCATTGATGAAACAGCATCGGGCAGCACGACGGAGATTGAGCAAGCTGCTGAAAGCGTACAAAGCCCTGCTAAGCCCGTACTGACGTATCATATGAATATCCTGCAGCGACTCACCAAACAGCATAATTATCTAGTGACGCTTAATCCAGAAACGGTTGATAAAAATATCGATGACAAGCAAATCATTGAAAGCATTGATTATAGCCATCCAGTATTTGATCTCGCGATGATTGACGCACAAACCAAATGGTCGAGCATCTCTGGTAACGGCTTGCATACGCATTTTTGCGGTGCCTATTGGTTCAATGGTTTTCATGAAGATGGTGTGCGCAGCGGTCTACGTGTCTGTCAGGCATTGGGTCATGATATTACGATAAAAGACGACGTTGACCCGGCTCACTTGCCTGATGCTGATAGTGCACACACGCCATTCCGTTACAAAGACATGCCGGTAAAGGCGGATACCAAGTCACGTAAACTTAATAAGCGTGAAGTCATCAGAGCGACCACCAATCAGGAGTTGGTTGAGTATGCCGAGCGTTTACAGTCTACCGTCATAGATGGTGGACAGAAGAAAAAACGTGGCTTATTTGGTTATCGTAACTCGAAGTAATTTTAGAATTAAAATAGAAAACACCACTAAAGAGAGTGCTATGTCTAACGAAGACTACTCGTCTAACAACGCCTTACCACATCAGTTGTTCTATGGAACAACATGGCACAGCCGATTACTGCCAAGTGTAAATAAATTTGTCTACCCGTATCGCTATTGGGGCGTGAATATCAGCGCACTAGCTGCAGGGCAGGTACTTCCTGAAGTAAGCAAAAATATTTTTGCCAAAAATAGTCTAATAAAGAAATCACCATTCAAACGACTTTTAGCAAAAGGATTGCCATTATTTTCAGCAAATAAAAAAGCCTTGCAGCAGTTTTGCCCAGATGATTATTTGCAGAAATTAGAGGGTTTAAGCGGCAATGAAGATAACGACAACGACGGTACCAATGGCAATATTGATTTGAATCCTACTCAAGCACTCAGCCATCGTCTGCGTGATGCTTTCGTTGAGTATTCAGGTGGCGCACCGACTGGCGATATGATCGGTTTGCTAGTCTGTCGTAATGCAGGCTTGTACTTCAGCCCAGTCAATTTTTATTTAGGATTTGATGCGCAGCAGGCGCCAACGCATCTGCTAGCTGAAGTAACCAATACGCCATGGGATAAGCGTCATTGTTATGGGTTTTTACTCGATGGTGAGGAGACGGAGTTCTGTCATGATAAAAATTTTCATGTCTCACCTTTTAATCCCATCGATCAGCTTTATCGCTGGCAGGTTAAGGTAAAAAAACAGCCGGATAACTGTTTGCAGGTTCGTATCGCTATTAATATCAGTGATGAGCGTGGTGAAGTGCTAAAAACAGGCATAAAAATGTCAGGTGTACCAATGACTGACGCCTCTATCCGAAAAAGCTTACGACAAAATCCAGTGATGAATCTGACTTCTTTGACTCGTATCTATTGGCATGCTTTTAAACTTTATGCCGTCAAAAAAGTCCCTTATATTAATTATGATGAAAAGCTAGCAGACAGCCAACAGCAAAAATAAAACAGCTCAAAAGACAGCTATTAGCAATTCAAAGCCATTAGCTATTTATAGTCATTAGAAATCCCAAAATTTCATGAATGTTAGACCAACCAAAAAAGCATTTAGACAAGGATAAATACACGATGCCAGCCAGACTGACCGATCGAGCACCTGTTTCAACATTAGAGAAATTAACTGCACAGATGAGTAAAGTGGTCAATGAGAGCGCTGTCTTAAAACCTGTCAGTGGCGGGGTTAATAAAGTGGCAAGAAAGTTGATATTTCGCGCGTTGCAGCATATACAGTTTGGCAGCCTTACCGTCATCGAATCTTTCGGTAATCAAGCACCTAAGACTAGCTGTTTCGGCAGTGAGTCTACTACTGTAGCCAGCAGCTCGGCAGTGGGTCGTCACTCTTTGCATGTCACCTTGACCATCCATGATCCTGCTGTCTATCGTCAACTATTACTTGGCGGCTCTATTGCGCTAGCAGATAGCTATATCAACGGCGAGTGGGATACGGATGATTTGACGGGTTTGATTCGGTTAGCGGCTCGTAACTTGGCTGTATTGAATAAACTGGAGAATCGCTTTGCAGGTGTCAGTAAAGCCTTTGAAAAAGCAAAGCATCAACTGCGTAGCAATGATAAGTCTGGCTCCAAGTCAAATATTTTAGCCCATTATGATTTGGGCAATGACATGTATCAGCGTTTTTTAGATGACACGATGATGTACTCATCAGCGGTATATAGTACGCCCGATGTGTCTCTTAGCGATGCCCAACAGCATAAACTGGCGCTCATTTGTCAGCGTCTACAATTGACTGCTGATGATCATGTGATTGAAATCGGTACCGGTTGGGGTGGTTTTGCTATTTATGCTGCCAAACATTATGGCTGTAAAGTCACCACAACAACTATCTCTGATGCGCAGTATGGCGAGGCACAGCGCCGAGTCGAAGCAGCTGGGCTGTCTGATAAAGTAACGTTACTCAAGCAAGATTATCGTGAGCTGACAGGTCAGTACGACAAGTTAGTAAGTATCGAGATGATTGAAGCCGTCGGGCACGAATACTTGCCGACGTTCTTTGCTAAATGTAACAGTTTGCTCAAGCCAACAGGGCTGATGGTGTTACAAGCAATCACTTTTAACGATCAAAATTATCAAGACTATGTAGGGTCAGTGGATTTCATCCAAACGCATATATTCCCAGGTGGCTGTCTGCTTTCAAACCAAGAGTTGACTACTCAATTCACAGAGCAGACCGACATGGTTATCAAGCAGCTTCATGACTACGGCTTTGATTATGCGCATACGCTCAGAGATTGGCGTTTAGCATTTATGTCGCAGCGTGAAGAGATAGTTGAGCTTGGTTATGATGAAGCGTTTATCCGCCTGTGGAACTTTTACTTTTGCTACTGTGAAGGGGGATTTTTAGAGCGGACTATCGGAGTGGTGCAGTTGACAGCAGTGAAGCCAAACAACATCGATATAATGCATTTCTCTGATTTGCCAGCTGCCGTCTTAAATCATAAAACAGTTTTGAACGATGAGACAGTCTTTAATAATGAAAGCATGGCAGACACCGCGACTGTGTAAATGTTTTGATATGGATATGGTTTCGTTTTAGCGCTCGTAAGGTCTTATAACGCATTAACCGTTTGAGACCTACGTGCTGAGATGTTTTATATTGTTTGAGTAGCGCGTCTGTCAAGGAACCCAGGATATCGTGTCACCGCTAACGCCTCATCGACATTATAATTTTCTACGTTTTTATTCATTTTATAAGAGGTAATATCATGGGTTACGTTTTCATTTATCTCGCCGCTGTGGTTATCTTTTTAGGTGTCGATGCTGTTTGGCTGACGACCATGAAAGGAGCCTTTTATGAGTCGCGTATCGGTCATCTATTGGCTGATGAGCCAAACATGATGGCTGCTGGCGTGTTCTATATGTTTTATATATTGGCGCTTTGTATCTTAGTGCTGTATCCGCAAATCAAATCAGGCGCTTCAATTGGTCATATTTTCTTGCTTGGTGGTTTGATTGGACTGATGGCATATGGAACGTATGATTTTACTAACTTGGCACTGTATAAAGGCTTTACCTTAGATACCGCATTAGTAGACTTTGCTTGGGGTGGGATTTTGACGGGTTCAGTCAGCGCTACTGTTGCATGGTTGGCTTATCGCTTTCATTGGCTCAGCTAAATATTATTAGGTCATCAAATCTGTCATACTGGCATGCAAATATATACAAATAAAAATTTCTAAAAATAAGGATTATCATGCCGCAATCTAACACCAGCACATCTGCTCAAAAAGCTCCTTTGAATAGTGAGCTATATATGTCGATACTCATGACACCTGATATGGCAAATTTTATTGGGAATGTGCATGGTGGTGATTTGTTAAAGATGCTTGATCAGGTGGCTTATGCCTGTGCCAGTCGCTATAGCGGTAACTATGTAGTGACACTGTCTGTCGACCAGGTGATGTTTCGAGAGCCTATCTATGTGGGTGAACTGGTGACCTTTGCTGCCAGCGTCAACTATGTGGGCAATACGTCGATGGAGATTGGCATTCGTGTCGAAGCAGAAGACGTACGTGCTCGTACTGTTCGTCATACCAATAGTTGTTACTTTACGATGGTCGCTATCGATGATAAGGGTAAGCCAACAGCAGTGCCACCACTTGAGATTAAAAACAACCTGCAACAGTGCCGTGCTGATGCTGCGTTAGATCGTAAAAATTTGCGTATGCAAAGCTCGCATCGTCCAAGCTGTGAGTTAAAAGAGATGGTTGGTTAGTGAGCATGAGTATTAAAGTAATAGGAATATAGGTAGGGGGTTAATTTACTGTTCCTATGTTCCTATGTATGTATCTGATTATCGTAAAATGATTACCCTGAGTCGATTATCTCGTTGAGTATCAAATATCTATGTTTAACACGTTTGTATCGAGGCTACTATGAATCTGAAGCCGCCAAAAGCCAATTCGCAAGACACTCCTATCGCTCAACCAACAACACGAATCGCACGTGGTGTTGGTATGGATATAGTGGACTCTAATAATGCCACTAGTGAAGGTGAGCAACACTCTGGCTCATTGACGACAGTACTGATTGCTGTTGGGGCCAATCTTATCATTGCCATTGCAAAAACAGTCGCGGCAGTTATGACAGGTTCTGCTTCTATGATAGCGGAGTCCGCGCATTCTTGGGCAGATGCAGGCAACGGTACCTTGCTCATTGTCGCAGAAAAAAAGGCAGTCAAACCTGCGGATAGCAGCCATCCATTGGGTTACGGCAAGGAATCTTATGTCTGGTCGATGATTGCCGCCTTTGGTGTGTTTATGGCAGGCTCTATCGTCTCCATCTATACGGGTATCACCGAATGGAATGCGGCGGAGAGTGAGACCAACTATACCATCGGTTTTATTATATTAGCGGTCGCGTTTGTGCTCGAAGGTTTTTCGTTAGGGCAGGCTTATTTACAAAGTAAAAAACATGGTGAAGCAATTAATGTCAGTGCCATCGGTTATGTGATCAATACATCTAACCCAACGTTACGTGGTGTGTTCTTTGAGGACTTGGCCGCTGTCATTGGCTTGGCGGTTGCTGCTGCTTCGATGGGCATGCATGCTTATACTGGACAGCCATTTTGGGATGCATTAGGCTCTATTATCGTTGGCATATTGTTGGGCGCTGTAGCCATATTTTTGATTAGCCGTAACCGTGACTTTCTGGTTGGCTACAAAGTATCAGAGCAGATACATGGCTATGCGTTAAGTGAGTTACTGAGTCATGCAGATATTGATAGTGTCTCGTACTTACATCTAGAGTGGGTAGGACCCAAAAAAATATTTATGGTGGCGGCAGTAGACATCGCCGGTAATCAAAAAGAGAGAGAAATCGCTCATAAGTTTGAAGCTATCGAAAACCAATTTCGAAAAGACCCATTGTTTCAAGAAGTTATCTTGACACTATCCGTACCAGATGCAGATGTTTTGCTCTTGCCAGACAGTCCGCTAGAAACTTAATCCATACTCATAAAGCGATCACCATATGAAAACTATGCTAAAGAATACTGTATTTGCTGTCTCGTTGAGCATTAGCGCTGTTGGCTTAATGACCGTGCCTACTTTATCTGCACAAGCAGCTGTGCCAACGAACGAGTCTCTATTAAAACTCATCAAGGTCACTAAGGTCGTTGAGATGATGAATGACATGTCTAGTGACAGTGGCATCACAGATCAAGTGACGCAGTCGATGTTATCTTCGCTACCTATTAATAATTTGAGTACAGATCAGCGCCAACGTTTAGAAGGTATTGTCAGTAAATATAGTAAAGAGATGACAGACAATAGCGACAGGGACAGCGTGAATCAACAAGTTATCAAGGTTTATATGGAGACAGCGAAACAGCACTTTGACCAAGCAGAGGTTGATGCACAGATAGCATTTTATAGTAGTAAAGCAGGTCAAAGTATTATTGATAAACAGCCTGCTATGATGAAAGATTATATGTCAAAAGTGATGCCTATCGTTATGGAGTCTACGATGGAAAAGGTGCAAGATATTATGCCAAGAATGGCTGCAGATATTAAAGCCCTTAAACTTGAAGAGTAATGTAGAGCGTTATTAGCCTAGACTCATTCATTCCAAAAATCGTTCATATAAAAGTCTATAAGCATAAAAAAGGTCGCCAATTACGGCGACCTTTTTTATGTCTTAAACTTACGTCTCAAACGCTCAGTAAGTTATCTGCTTGTTACTTGCTAGGGTTACTTATTAAGGTTACTTACTAGGGGCATTCGCACCGATGAACCATGCATCTTTGTCAATGATACGACTGGCTTCTGTAAACAAATCAGCAGTATCTTCGTCACCTGCATCGCCAGCAGTAGCGATTGCTTTACGCAATGTTTCGGCTACTTTCTTGTAGCGGCTAGTCAACTCGCGGACATGTTGATCGACTTCAGTGATATCAGTTGGGTAATCGTCTAGGATAGACTCTTTTACCACACGACTGGCCAAACCGTTTGGCTGACCGCCCAAAATGACAATACGTTCGGCAATAGTATCTGACACTTCAAGGATACGGTCCGATGTATCATCTAATAACTGATGCACACCGATAAAGCCAGTACCTTGTAGATTCCAATGACACTGCTTACCATCTAGCGTTAAATCGATGACGTTGGCTAAATTTGCATTTAACAGCTCTACCATGTTTTTGGCTGTTTCGTCTGATATTCCACTTGCGTAACGTTCTCTCATATCTTACTCCATTATGTATTTTGTTTTATTGAATTAAATATTTAGCTTATTGTTATTTGATAGATTGTATCGGTACTGCTTGTTGATTCGTTATAAATAATAGCAGCTTAAATCGTTATTGGAACCCTCAAGCGTTAGGCTTTGTTAGGTGGTCGTGTAAGGAGTTTGTTAACCATGAAAAGCTTTGTAAATATAGCCAAAATCATGTGAGTTTTTTATAACTGTCTTAGATTTTTTGCCAAAACAGGCGTATACAATATCGGTCTTATGCACCCATATATAAGCTAGTACTGGTATCCACTAGCATTGTATTCAGCCCATGATTGTCCTTTAAAAACCGACACTCAGACCCCATATTGTTATAAACCTTACCTCATTATAAGAATTAGGAAGAAAGCCATTATGCGTATGCCTGAACCGCGTTCATCGCGTCAGTTAAATCAATTGGCCACTCAGCTCCAAGGCGAAGCTGAAATTAGTGGTGTCAATGCGTCAGGGACGCAAATATCAAGTCGTGCCTTTGAGATGGTCACGGATTTTGAGCCGGCAGGGGATCAGCCACAAGCAATTAAAAAGCTAGTCAACGGTATTAACTCGGGTATGGATGAGCAGTTGCTATTGGGTGTGACGGGTTCTGGTAAGACGTATACCATGGCGAAGGTCATCTCTGAGACACAGCGCCCAACCATTATCATGGCGCATAATAAAACCCTTGCTGCTCAGCTATATGGTGAATTTAAGTCATTCTTTCCTAACAATGCGGTTGAATACTTCGTCAGTTATTATGACTACTATCAGCCTGAAGCTTACGTGGCGGCGAGTGACACTTTTATCGAAAAAGACAGTGCCATTAACGATCACATCGATCAGATGCGTCTATCAGCCACGCGTGCTCTATTAGAGCGTCGTGATGCGATTATCGTGGCGTCAGTATCTTGTATATATGGCTTGGGGGATCCCGAAAGCTATCTAAAAATGCTATTGCATGTGGTCGTGGGTGACAACATAGATCGTACGGCGACGATTAAGCGCCTAGTTGAAATGCAGTATATGCGTAACGAGTTGGATTTTGGGCGTGGTACGTATCGCTTGCGTGGTGAGCTGCTAGATATCTATCCGGCTGAGTCTGAGCAGTTGGCCATACGTGTGCATTTATTTGACAATGAAGTGGAGAAAATCACTTGGTTCGATCCATTGACGGGCAAGACGGTACGTAGCGTGCCACGTATTACCATTTATCCAAAATCGCATTATGTGACGCCGCGTAATAAGCTAGAAGCTGCTAGCCATACCATTCGCGAAGAGTTAGAGCCACGACTGGAATATTTCCGTGAGAATAATAAGCTGATTGAAGCACAGCGTCTCAAAGAGCGTACCCAGTATGATCTTGAGATGATACAGCAACTCGGCTACTGTAACGGCATCGAAAACTATTCGCAGCATTTGTCTGGTCGTCCGTCAGGGGAAGCGCCGCCGACGTTGTTTGATTATATTCCAGAAGACGCACTGTTGTTCCTTGATGAGTCACACGTGACCGTCTCACAAATTGGCGCCATGTATAAAGGCGATAGATCACGTAAAGAGAACTTGGTCAATTACGGTTTCCGCCTACCAAGCGCAATGAACAACCGCCCGATGAAGTTTGAAGAGTGGGAGCGTATCAAGCCGAAAACCATTTATGTGAGTGCCACGCCAGCCTTATATGAGTTAGAGCACAGCGAGCAAGTCGTTGAGCAAGTCGTGCGCCCAACGGGTTTGATTGATCCAGAGATTGAGATACGTCCCGTATTGACGCAAGTTGATGATGTGCTATCAGAGATTACCAAACGCCGCGAAAAAGATGAGCGTGTATTGATTACCACGTTGACCAAGCGTATGTCAGAAGATTTGACCAGCTACCTAAAAGAATACGATGTCAAAGTCGCATATTTGCACTCTGATATCGATACTGTCGAGCGTATGCAAATCATTCACGAGTTGCGTACGGGCGTGCATGATGTACTGGTCGGTATCAATCTATTGCGTGAAGGTTTGGATATGCCTGAGGTGTCGTTGGTAGCGATATTTGATGCCGATAAAGAAGGGTTTTTGCGTTCTGAGCGTGCTTTGATTCAGACCATTGGACGCGCCGCGCGTCATATCAATGGTAAAGCTATTCTGTATGCAGATCGCATCACTAATAGTATGCAGAAGGCTATAGACGAGACGGACCGCCGCCGTGAAAAACAAGTGGCGTTTAACCTAGAGCATAACATCACGCCGAAGGGTGCGCGTCGTAGTATCACGGATAAAATTGATACGGGTGACGATCAGAATACCAATGACAATCAAGTTATTCCAATCAAGAGCAATCTGCCGGATGTCGATATCAGTATTTTGCGCAGCCCTGATTTGCTTGCCAAAGAAATCAGCCGTCTTGAAAAGCTCATGAAACAGATGTCTCGTGATTTGAAGTTTGAAGATGCAGCGAAGACGCGTGACAAAGTATTAGAGTTAAAAGCACATTTAATTTAAGGTGTGTTTTGGCTTTTGCTCAATAATATAAATGATGAGTTGCATATTCTGTGGCTCATTTTTTTATGCATCATTTGATATCAGAATCCTTGTAATAATAATCGATGCCACTTACCATATCAGCACTTATGCAAGTGAGTCTTTCCATCCATAAATCATATCATTCCAAATAATGAGAGCAGTGACTAACAGTCGTAAGAACTTTCAGTCGCAAGCATTTTGTCTAATAGACTTTGCGAGTCTAATACTGACACTGCGAATTCAATATTTGGTATGAGTATTAACTAGGCGTATTTATATTGTGCTTACCAATAATTTAATAGAATTAAACTCTAACGAAAACTCACTAGGTATGGCAAACTCTGCCAAGCAAGCCGTTATCGATTCTTTAAACTTCGGGTTTCGTTATCCGGACGAACAACGTGCTGCCCTTATCAGCCGAATTGCTGATATAAACGGCGTTACGGAAAACCAAATCTCTCTAGGCTGCGGCTCTAGCGAAAACATCCGTACGGTTGTACAGATGCTGAAAAACAAAGCCTTTAGGGAAGGCAAAAACTTTCAAATAGTCGTACCGCATCCAACGTTTGCCTATGCTGAATTATATGCGACTTCTATTAATGTGCCTGTGGTAAAAGTTCCGTTAACGCCTGAAAGCTATTCTCTTGATTTACAAAAAATACAAAAAGTGGCTGATGACTTTGACGGAATAAGCTTGTTTTATCTCTGCAATCCTAATAATCCTACTGCGACGATTACCGCAACCGATAAGCTGAAAGATTGGGTAGTGGCGGCACCAGACCATCATTACTTCTTATTGGATGAGGCCTATTCGGAATACGTCACTGACTCAAGCTTTGAAAGTGGTGTTACTTGGATAAAGAAGCAATACTCAGACAATATCGTCGTGGTGCGGACATTTTCGAAACTGTGTGCGCTCGCGGGCATGCGTGTCGGTTATGCAGTCGCTAGCCCTAAAATGGTTGCTAAACTAGAGTCATTTATATCAATTGATAATACCAACTTATCTGGTGCTGTGGCAGCGTTAGCGACATTAGATGATGAGAAGTTTTTGGCATTGAGCTTGCAAACTGCCAACCAGTCCCGTCAGCTAGTCGAGCAGACATTAGATGAGCTTGGTCTGCGTTACTTACCATCGCAGGCCAGCTTTATATTCCATGAAATAAAAGGTGACGTACAGACCTATATCGATAGAATGCGCGAGCATGGCATTGCCGTCGGTCGTGAGTTTGCGCCTATTACTGGTTTCAATCGCTTGACGCTTGGCAGACCTGATGAAATGGCAGTATTCGTCGAGGTACTCAAATCATTTCGTGAGAAAGGTTGGGTGTGATTTTCATTGGGTTAAGCGGTTAGTTTACATCTAGTTTTTACCAACCTTAAACGCAGTTTTACACATTACCCCTTAACAAACATCCGTCCTTCTAATAGGATAAGCAAACACAGTGTATAGCTGTTTTTGACTTATCAAGATCAAAAAATATCGAATAACAAGGACATAATTATAATGGACGTTAAAGCATTATTTAAAAAGGGCATAGAAAAACAGTTACTAGATGTAGATGACTATATATTTAAGCCTGAGCTAATAGAGATGACGGTTGAGGAAGGGGAATTGACCTGTGTGCTAAATAGCGATGGTAGTGTCAATATTTTTTATACTAAGGCAGGAATTACTGATGTCAGAGCCGCGGCTCGAAAGCATCCTTTTACTTCTTTTGCGACTGAGCTACATCATGGAATTTATGATGATGTCATCGACGATGTCGTAGGTAACGTAACTGATATTATAGACAGTCATTCTAAGTATTTCCGTCGCAGTAAAGTCTTGCCTCTTACGCCTGCATTAGGAGGCAGTGATGCCGTTATTACAGAGGCTGATAAATACTAGGTACTGGCTTTAACTGATTTTGATCATTCAATTGTTATTATGATTTATAACATTGATAAGAAAAGGGCTAGGTTATTGATGATAACCTAGCCCTTTTTTATTCGTCTACATATCGTTAATAAATGATTTATTTAACGAGACTGGTATAGCAGCTTTGTAGTGATTTAGCGACCACGTTAGCAACCAATTCAGTGCGATAGCTTGAGTCTATTGCTGCATTACCCAATTCAATCATGGTTACTTGTTGAGGGGCTTGCTCACTGACGCAGCCACAGACGTTGGTTTTAACAGTTTCTTGCTGCGCATCAGTCATCGCAACACTAGCAACGCGCCATGCATTTTGTTTTTCGATTTCGCTGCGGCATTGCGTATCAATGGCTGATGTAAATATATTCATACCAATACTACTTGCAGTCGTCATGGCTGTGCCAGCGCCCGTAGTCGTGCTAGTACCTGTTGATGTACAGCCAGCTAGAGCAAGAGTGGCAAGCATAGCGGTCGAAGCTAGAAGTTTTTTCACAGAGTTTTCCTTTAAGGTTTTATGATTTTTCAAGATTAATGTTTGATATGAATTAGGGAGTGTTGACTATTCAGCAATATCACTGACAGTATCTATCTGCGAATGTTCAACACGACTTAATGTTTGCTAGTCGGAATTAGTCTTCTCTTTAGCAAGTCGTATATTATCAGCAAAATACGTTAATAACACTATCAATGCTTACTTAAGGAAAATCAAGCCACTTTTTATGTTAATCCAGCCACGCATAAGGATGGTAATAAGCGTAGACTTTGTAACCAATATATCCAGTAATCATTAGTAAACTACCGACGACAAATTTGATTTTGGAATATAGTAAAAAATACTGATCTAAATAGATTTTAACTAGAGGTAAAATCTCATATGAATCGTAAGTTACTTATCTTATGTGTCTTAATTGCTTTGATACCTAGCCTGTTTTTTATAAGAAGCATATATGTAATGTCTGACCATCATATACAGCAATGTCATTGGAAAAGCTCTGGATCAAAAGTCATGGGAGATGCATTTAGTTTTGATAACTATATTCGGCTTGAAGGTAATGTAATTTACTTAGGTAAGCAACCAACAGCACAAATAATGCTTAGAAAGTATCGTCCATATGCTGATAACATCATTATAGTTAGCGATATAGATTATTCTGAGTTGGAGATATATTATGAAAAAGGCTGTTATTAAATAGCGAAATCAAACGCATATATGCGCTGCTAAGTTGACATAAAAAAACCAGCAAAGACAAATAGTCTAAGCTGGTTTTTGATACTACTTAATGATTAATTTTATACATTCTTGCCATGCTGCTTTTGCTGAATCTCTTTAGCTAATTTGTAGCATTCATTGATATGGTCATTAGCAATTTTTTTGAAAATCATATAACCCATGGTTGCTGCAACCATTTGACCACCCAATGGAATAAATTTTGTCACTTGCTTGGCAGCGATACGACCACCGAAGCCTTGTACTGTCTTTTTCACGATACCACGTGTCGCCATTAGACCTGCGAAATCAACAGTACGGTCTTTTAAAGCGCCCCAATGAACGGCTCGTGACTCTAAATCAACAGCTGACTGACGATCTTCAATTAAACCAAAGCGCTCACTGATATCAGGCAATAGCTGGGTAAGCATGCCAGCATCCACAGCGACATCAAAGAAAGGCACAGGAACGATGGCAACACCAGCAGAGTACTTAGCGCGTTTTTTGACCAGCTTTTGACATTCTTTTTTTGTTTGTTCGAGGTCTAAGCTAGGATCTATCGTATTTGGTAGTTTTTCAGCGTTTGGTGTGGTTTTCATAAAGGTTCCTTATAAGTAATTGAAGTAAGTAATTAAAACAAAGCACTCTAAAATATCGAATTATAGTTTTAATGAATAACAAGTATCTCAGTTGCTATCTATTTTATGGATTTATAAGAGGCATACAATCATTGCTTTGTAGCAAAATGCATAAAAATACAGTCACTATGCACCGTTTTTGTAAACTGGCTGTCTTATAAAGTATAAATATAGTCTAAGAATGACCTGTAATATATAGCTGCTTAAATAGGATTGATAGTAATGCAATAACAAGAGAAATGATAAACCGTTCCGCTCGAAATGACCATTGTGACCTTTTGCTAAAGCCAGTAGAATACACCCATGCTAAATTTAACCCCCCGTTATACTAGCACTCGCATCGACGAGTTGCCCACCGCGCTGCAGCCACTTGCTGCTCAATCATTAACGCTTGCCCACCTATATGCTGGTCGAGGTATCACTGAGCCCGATGAGCTTGAGACAGGACTATCAGGTCTACTGCCTGCAGAGATGCTACATGGCGTTACTGAGGCAGTGCGCTTGTTAGATATTGCCATTGATGATGGTCAACGTATCCTGATTGTGGGCGACTTTGACTGTGATGGCGCAACCAGTACCGCACTGATGATGCGCGCGCTCACAAAGATGGGCGCAGTCGTTGATTTTTTAGTACCTGATCGCTTTAAATACGGCTATGGTCTGACGCCAGAGATTGTCGAGTTGGGTATAGAGACTTATCGACCCGATATGATAGTGACGGTGGATAATGGTATATCAAGTCATGAGGGTGTGGCTCGTGCACAGGCCGATGGCATCACTGTCATTATCACTGACCATCATCTGACGACCAAACAGACGCCACCTGCTGAAGCTGTGGTCAATCCCAATCAGCTTGGTTGTGACTTTACCAGTAAGGCGCTGGTTGGGGTGGGCGTGGCATTCTATGTGCTGGGACGCTTAGCCAAGCTGCGCCGAGAGGCTGGCAAGTCCACCGTACAAGTCAGTCAATATTTGGATTTGGTGGCGCTTGGCACGATTGCTGATGTTGGAGTGTTAGACAAAAATAATCGTATCTTAGTACATCATGGGTTGAATGCTATTCGTCAGGGTCGCTGTTGCCTAGGTATCTTAGCGTTACTTGAGCAGGCAGGCCGTGACCCTAAGCAGTTGCATGCACAGGACTTTGGTTTTGTTCTAGGCCCACGTATCAATGCAGCTGGGCGTATGGACAATATGCGCATCGGTATTGAGTGCTTATTAACGGAAGACTGGAGTACGGCACAGAGATTGGCGCAAGAGCTTGAGCAGTTGAACCGTACCCGTCGTCAGGTAGAAGGTGAGATGCGGACGCAAGCAGATAATATTGTGGAAGCTTTGGCAGTGGAGACAGATAACGATATAGATGCAGCCAGTGATGTCATCATCCAAAGTAAGCCTGAGAAGAAAGCTGTTAATGGTGCTAAAAGAAGCATTGTGCTATATCAAGACGATTGGCATCAAGGCGTGATTGGTATTGTTGCGGGACGATTAAAAGAAAGTAATTATTTGCCTACCATTGTCTTCGCGCCAGCAGATACGGCTCGGACAGGTGACGAGGACGCTATAAAGGGCTCCGCACGGTCTATCGCTGGCGTGCATGTTCGTGATGCGATTGAGCAAGTAGCTGAGCGTTATCCTGAGTTGATTACTCACTTTGGTGGTCATGCGATGGCAGCAGGTTTAACGATTAAGCGTGGCAACTTTGATGGGTTTGTGACAGCTTTTGATGAAGTCATGGCAGAGATGAATGATGACGTTTTCGCTGAGCAGAAATTCACAGATGGGGCATTGCAGGCGAGTGACTTTAGCTTATGGTTTGCTGAGCACTTAGCGGATGCTAGTATTTGGGGTCATGGCTTTGCACCACCGATATTTGATGGAATATTCGAAGTGCTAAGTTTTAAGGTTTTAAAAGACAAGCATCTAAAACTGTCGTTGCGCTATCCGGATGTGCAATATCCAATTGAAGCGATTTACTTTAATTTCGATAGCGATGTATGGGATTACCGTGCCGAACAAGTACATTTATTATTTCAGCTAGACATCAACGAATGGAATGGCAAACAAAGCCTACAGCTGATGGTCAAAGACTTGGCACTGGTCGAAAAAACCTAAAACAATGAGCCTATCGAAAGCATTGCGTCTTAATACTTCCATTCCAGTGTTGGAAATTGCCAATCGTAGCGTATTGCCATCATGCGTAAGGTAAAAATCGTACTCATGGTGGCGATATCAGTAATCCAATCTGTCACGCCTAAATTGCGTAAGACAAAGTAAAGGATACCGCCAGTCAGGGCTGCAGTAATATAAATCTCTTGCTGTAGTACCAGTGGAATCTCATTGCAGATCATATCGCGGATGATACCGCCGACGATAATGGTAATAACCCCAAGTAACAATGCCACGGGTACATTCGTGCCCATGCTATCGGCAACCTTGATACCGATTAAGGTAAACGCTGCCAGTCCAATGGTATCTGAGAGTTTGAGAAACTTATCAACGCGTCTAGAGTTGGGATGAAAAAATATCTGCATCACGAGTGACGATATCGTAATAACCGTCAAGTAGCTCATGTCTACCATCCAAAATAATGGATGACGATCCAAAATCACATCACGGACCGTACCGCCGCCAATGGCAGTCACGATTGATACCAATAAGCAGCCAAAGACATCAAAGTTCTTGTGCTTGGCCAGTATCGTGCCTGAAACGCTGCAAGCGATGATGCCGATCATATCAAACACAAATATCAGCGAGCGTGGATCAAACGTAGTAATTAGTGCTTTAGGATCCACAGAGATGGCCAACATGAGCAAGTCTCACTAGTTTCTGATGATGATAAATCGATATGATGAGTGCTAAATCTATAGCCACTCTTACTTTAAGTGGCCAAGCGACTAAGCAGCTAGGCGACTAAGCGGATAGAAGGCAAGTGCCAATCAAACTTAAGCGCCAACATACGTACTGCAAAGATGATAAACAGCATGATAAACTCATTAATACCAGAGGACACGCCGAATTGTTGCAAAATCAAATAAGCCACAGAGCCTGCAATGCTAGCCGTGATATAAATCTCACGCTGCAGCACTAAGGGAATCTCATTACAGATAATATCACGGAGCATACCGCCAATCATGGCCGTCCATACACCCATCATAATAGCAATAATAGGCGACATATCTTGTGTCAACGCGATTTTGAAACCAATCACGCTAAAGGCAGCCAGCCCAATGGCATCGAACAGCTTTAATGCCTTATCAATCTTATGATATAGATGAAAGAATATTTGTAAAATGAGGGATGTCACGGTGATGACAATCACATAATTGAGGTCAGTCATCCAAAACAGCGGGTGACGGTCTAGCGCCATATCACGCAATGTACCACCGCCAATCGCATTGACCATCGCCACTAAGATACAGCCAGAAATATCGAAGCCTTTATGTTGAGCAAGCAACGTGCCTGCTATCGCGCAAGCAATCACGCCAACCATATCTAATAAATACAACAAAATATCAGGAAAAACTAAACTATGAGACATAATTATATTATCAAGTAGTGACCGTCAAAATAGATAGCTTGGGCTGGTTTTGAAGGTGTTTATATCAATGATGAGTATATAGTTAGTATGGTTTTAGATGGTGATTTAACCATCCTTCGCAAATAGGATAAGGCCTATTATAATCAGCCCGATACCTATCAATCCCATCGACGATGGCAGGCTGCTATTGAGTAATAACATACCACCAATCAATGCAAATATCACCTCGCTGGCCTGTGTGGAATCTACACCAGCGACTTCGCTTGAAGTAACGGCTTGCTCGCGCGCATACAGAAATATAGTCGTTGCCGCAACCCCCGCCAATAAAGCCACGAGTAGAGTATTGAAAATCTGCGACATGCTTGGTAATTCAGGGCGAACTATCATGCCTAAAACCAGCCAGAATGGCAAACTCCCGACAGTCATTAACCATACTTTATTAAATGCGTTTTTCAAGAGTGAAGTTTCAATAGCGGGGATTTTTGCAATTAAGCGTGGTAGTAAAGAGGGTGGTGAGTGAGCTGAGACAGTATCTGTCGTATGGGTGATATTAGTAGTATCAGCTGCATAGTGAGCATCAATTGCAGACAGAAAGGGGCGCTCAGAGTCTAATATCTGGTTAGTATTTTGAGCGGTGAGGGGCAGTTTAGTATTGTGATTTTTGGCATTATAAGACACTTGCCAAACTAGCTGATTACCAATAGGGTAACTAAAGGCAGCAATTAATGCAGGCAGAGCACCATAAAGCAGCATGTCGGCCATTGGTATAGCATTTACATCGGCCACCTCAGCTGCGTGTAATCCTTCGCTCACATTGACTAATACAACACCGATAAAAACCAGCAACGCATACGCAATGAATTTTTTATCAAAACGCTGTCCAAATGCTAGCAATACTAGCAGACTTGCCACTACCGTAAACATAAAGGTTGCTGCAACTACCCAACCTGAGACATGATCTGCCGCGTAGCATATGCCAGTATAGAATAGTCCGAAACCAACACTGCCCGTCACACACCAAAAGCCCCAGTGTTGACGGAAAATGGTCGCCAGCTTTCTAATACGTCCAAAGCCGTGCTGCATGACGATAATGGCAGTGAGAATCAACCACATAAAGACATAGCGTAGACTGGCTGACCAAAACCAATGACCACCAGCTGTACTCATCAGCTCGTTTAAAATAAACGTGGTGCTAAAAAATGCACCTGCCAACAAGCCCAATAAAATGAGTTTGACCATACCTACGCCTGTATCCTTGGCTTGTTACTTATATTAAATGTCCATATAGAGGATTGTTATTTGCCCTTGGCATCAGCCCAAATGATTTTGTGCAGTTGCAACTGAAAGCGTACGGGTAGCGCATCCACCAACATCCACTCTGCAAGCTCACGTGCTAGTACGGGTACTTCAGGACTAGGCAAGTTTTTACTAGTATCTTCACTGATGTCATCTGCGACGTTGAACATCGGAGAAAACCATACTGTACCGACTAACTCGTGTAGCTTATGCTTGGTTAACATAGCTTTTGCCCAGTCGTAATCGGTACGATTCATGATGACGAATTTTATTTGATCGTGCTGAGTGAGATAGTCGAGGTTAGACCATAGATTTTTATCGACTTCGCCTGAGCTTGGTGTTTTAAGATCCATCACTTTGCTGACAGCTGACGGTACATTCTCTACCGTGAGTGCCCCTGCAGTCTCAAGCGATATCTCATAGCCATCACTGAGCAACCGTTTCATCAGCTCGATGGCATTCGGCTGCGCTAATGGCTCTCCACCAGTCAAGCAGATGCGCTTGCATGGATAGCCTTTGATGGTCTCGATGATAGTTTCTAATGACTGACGCTCGCCACCTGTAAATGCATATTCGGTATCGCAATACACACAGCGCAGTGGACAGCCGGTTAGGCGCACAAATATCGTTGGCAAGCCTGAGGTGATGGCTTCGCCTTGCAAGGAATAAAAAATCTCTGTCAGACGTAACCCTGCTTCAGGATCAGTGACAGGGATGGCGGCGGTGCGTAATAGTGATTCACTCATAATATGTCAAATACAGTTAAAGATTGATAAGGCGATTAGGCATCTATCAATCGTAATAAAAAGGCGGGTTCTGATATGGGGATTTTGCGTTTGGATAAAGCCAAACTAAAGAAAAGGATTATAACGCACCACCCTCTATTAAGCTGCAAAAAAGACGCTGAAGTTTTCTTCAGCGTCTTTAATAAAGATGATCTGTCGCTGTCCGTACTGTTTGGGTACGAGACTATAAGTATCAGAAATACTAGGCTAAGCGTAATAGCTCATTGACTGATGTTTTTGCACGAGTTTGCGCATCTACTTTTTTCACGATGATAGCAGCATACAAGCTGTGAGTACCATCTTCTGACGGTAAGCTACCTGGTACGACAACTGAGCCAGCTGGTACACGGCCACGATGAATCTCGCCAGTTTCGCGATCATAGATGCGGGTAGATTGACCGATGAACACACCCATAGAGATGACAGAACCTTCTTCAACGATTACGCCTTCAACGATTTCAGAGCGTGCACCGATGAAGCAGTTGTCTTCGATGATGGTAGGGTTGGCTTGTAATGGTTCTAATACACCGCCGATGCCAACGCCGCCTGATAAATGCACGTTTTTACCGATTTGGGCACATGAACCAACTGTCGCCCACGTATCTACCATAGCGCCTTGATCGACATAAGCACCGATGTTGACATATGATGGCATCAATACAGCACCAGCTGCGATGAACGAGCCTTTACGAGCTACGGCTGGTGGTACCACACGTACGCCAGCTTCTTTAAACTGCGCTTCTGTCCAATCAGCAAATTTAGTCGGCACTTTGTCATAAAACTGCACATGCTCACCAGCTGCCTGAACGTAGTTATCGTTTAAGCGGAAAGACAGTAGTACCGCCTTTTTTGCCCATTGGTTGACGATCCATTCACCGTCTTTCTTTTCTGCAACACGTAGGCTACCGTTATCTAGTTGCTCAAGCACTTGCTCGACAGCATCACGTACGTCTTGTGGCATAGTGCTTGGGCTATATTCGTTACGGTTTTCAAAAGCTTGTTCGATGGTTTGTTGTAATGACATAAAAAATCCTAACGTTAGTTAAAGGTAATTAAAAAATAAATCGTACTTATAGTTAAATGTTTGCTTAGTTTTGGACTAAGATTTTACTTGCCGTATTGTCGCTAATTTAACAACTTTTAGCAAACGAGTTCACGGTGAACCTCGGCATTAAGCTTAATTATCCGACGTATTACTCTCAATCCACTCCAAGATATCTTGATAGACGATTTCATGATCTTTTTCGTGTAGTGGCTCATGGCGCATATTAGGGTAGAGTTGAATATCTACGTTACTAAAATTTTTCTTATTTAAGCGAGTAACGATTTTTCGGATACCGTGACCCATATCTCCAATGGGGTCATCTTCACCACTGATAAATAGCATCGGGAAGTTTTTAGCGATGGTTGTCGCCCAGTTTTTATTCAAGCCTGTTTCCATTAGAGAAAACAGCGTCATAAAGCCGTTATTGGTAAAGTCAAAGCCCGTCAATGGATCTGCTTCGTAGATTTCGATGGCGGCAGGGTCTTCAGTTAACCATGCAAATTCTGATGAAGAGATGCGATCTTCAAGCTTGCTATTAAGAACTTTATTCATCACCTTCGCAAACACAGGGTTTTGTTTTCTTGAGGCGACTTTTGCCAATATTTTATTGACGGGCAGTAGCACTTTAGTCAATGGGTTGGCGTCGGCTGTGCCCATTAAAATAGCACCAGCAAAGGTACCTGCATGATGCTTGAGGACGTTGCGAATAATGAACGAACCCATTGAATGACCTAAGACAAAATGCGGCACGTCAGGATGGCGATTTTTTAAGGTATCGGCCATGATAATCACGTCTTTCAACAATGATTGCACTGGATGCTCATCTCCAAAAAACCCTAAATCTGCTTCTGTTTTCACCGTTTTCCCATGACCCAAATGATCATAAGTTGCCACCGCGATGCCATGATCTGCCAAAAACTGTGCAAAGTCGCTATAGCGGCCACTGTGTTCCGCCATGCCATGTACAATCAATAAAGTGGCACTGATATCGACATCTTTATTACTGGGTTCAAAAAACTCATGGTGCAAATAGTGAGTATTGTCGGAGGAGAGAATATGGTCGTTACTGGTACTCATGTAGTATTCCTTGACGGGTTTTCATTATTTGTAATTTTGATGAATAAAATCTGATAAATAAAGAGACAGTGTATCTGAAGCATGCCAATAGTGACTATAAATGATATGCCAAAAAATCAAATAATTATAGGGCTTTAACGGGTTTGTTTTATTGAACGTGGATACATTTTACCTGCTTTTACTAGGTTAAGTGACCCACACAGACAGATTATTTTTAATGGTACAGTCGATCCTCTATAAAAGAGCGACAGCGTTAACCTCGCCTGAAGTATCACAGTTACATCTGCAATCGGCTGCCTTGACTCTCTTATAAACTGAATCAACTGGACAGCTAAGGGTAAGCAGGTGCTAGTAGGTAACATGCTTGCTTTAACATCATAAATATTATCGAGACTGAATAATCAAGTACCACTGTTTAATGTGCATGGTTTAAGCCATTGATGTTGTCATCGCACGTTTACAACAGACCATTCTCAAACCCGTTGCATTTCCATGTTATTTTTAAACAGAATGTCAAAGCCATGCTAATAACTTAAGCCATGCTTACCATTCAAAAATTATCGGAGGTTCTTTTTATATTGAACTGACTATACCACTGACTGATACGAAGTAGCCTATGACGAACCTGTCTAAAAAATATTACTACTAGCAGGAGCAGGTTATGCCCACATTGGGATGTTACTTGGTTGGCTCGGTATGGACATCATCGACTGATTTAGAAACGATAGATAATGGATGGGTCAGTCTACAAGGATGTTGGGTATGGTATCTCAAACAAAAAATTGATAGACGATTTGTAAAGTCCTATGACATGTAATGTTTATTTAAAAGCACAGTATGTCATCTATATATGGATGTGTAATCAACATGGTGAGTTGTGAGCGCTTATTCATAATAAGCTACCATTCATTAGAAAAAAGACAAAGTTAGGAATTTATAAATGAGGTAGTATGAATATGAAATAGTCATAAAAGCAATTGTTTACGTATCGGCATTGCTTTTTTATGTTCACGTTATTATTTTCTTTAGCTGTACAACTAAAAGGATTTTGTACCACTATGAAATCGACTATCGAATTGCTTGAGCATACGGACTTTCCTGCTATTAAACGTCAAACATTAACCATATTACAGGTCAACATGGGGTACTTGTGCAATATGTCGTGCGTGCATTGCCATGTGGCCGCCAGTCCTTATCGAACTGAGATGATGTCACGAGAATTGGTTGAGCTGATACCTAAGGTGCTACAAGCGCAGAATATTGACACGCTTGATCTGACGGGCGGTGCGCCTGAGATGCATGAGGACTTTAAGTATTTAGTAAAAGCAGCTCGTGCACTCGGCGTCACAGTAATAGATCGCTGCAATTTGACCATTCTCATGGAAGAGGGTTATGAGGACATGGCGCAGTTTTTAGCAGACAATCAGGTAGAAGTGGTGGCCTCATTGCCATGCTATTCACTAGAAAATGTAGATAAACAGCGTGGCAAAGGTGCATTTGATGACAGTATATTGGGATTGCAAAAGCTTAACAGCTTGGGCTATGGCAAGCCTGATTCAAGCCTGACACTGAATTTGGTCTTCAATCCACAAGGTGCGACGCTGCCACCCAATCAGCAGCAGCTTGAAGCCGACTATAAGCGGGAGCTAAAAGAGCATTTCGATATAGAGTTTAATCAACTTTTTGCACTGACTAATATGCCGATCCAGCGTTTTGGGGCAGTGCTATTGGCCAAAGATCAATTTCACCCCTATATGACACTGCTCAAAGACAACTATATCACTGCCAATTTAGCTGGGGTTATGTGCCGCTCAACCATTAGCGTCAATTGGCTGGGCGAACTATTTGACTGTGATTTTAATCAACAGTTAGAGATACCCGTACCCAATAAATCGCGTCGACATCTAAACGATCTGTTGACCCAAAACCCTTCTGGTGATGACATTGCTATTGCTGATCATTGTTATGGCTGCACCGCAGGACAGGGCAGTAGCTGCGGTGGCGCGTTAGAGGAAGAGGAGATAGATCACCCAGCAGAAGATACGATTATTTAATAATTCATCTCAAATTATCACACGTTGAAACTCAACAAAAATAAATAAAATTTTTTTGTCAGTAAATACTATTGAAGCAGACAAAAATTAAATAGCAAAACATCATCGATTCAAATGGAGCCAATCTTATGTCAGTATCTAACTTTTTAGTCAAAAACCTAGTGGTACAGCCCGTGATTGTGACAGCAATTCTATTATCCAGTGTTGCCGCTTATGCTGATTTTAACCATCAAAGCTGGGATAGTTTGCTTAACAAGCATGTCACCATGACCAACGGCGGTAAAGCTTCGGTCGTCAACTATGCTGGCATGAAAGCAGATAGTAGCAAGCTCACAAGCTATTTGGATGCCACGAGTAAGGTGTCTCAGTCTGAGTTTAATCGTTGGAACAAAAACGAGCAGTTGGCATTTTTAATCAATGTCTACAATGCGGGTACTGTCGATTTGGTATTGACTAAATATCCTAATATCAAATCTATCAAAGACATTGGTGGGACATTCGGCTCGCCATGGAAGCAAAAATTTATTCCATTATTGGGTAAGACCCGTTCACTAGATGAGATCGAGCACACCTTGATCCGTGGCTCTAAGCGCTACAATGATCCGCGCATTCACTTCGCGGTTAACTGTGCCAGTATTGGCTGCCCTGCATTACAAGATGATGCTTTCACTGGCAAAGGTTTGGACGGGCAATTAGAGCAAGCGACCTCGAAATTTTTGGCAGACAGTAGCCGCAATCGTCTAAAGGGCAGCACCTTGAGTGTATCGCCAATCTTCAAATGGTATAAAGAAGATTTTGCAACCAATTGGCGTAGTACAAACGATTTGGAAGGATTTTTGGGTCGTTACTCTTCATCATTGGGATTAAGCAAATCCCAAACCGCTGACTTGAAGCAAGGTAAAATAAAAATCAGTTATACCGATTACAATTGGAACTTAAATAAAAAGTAATGTAAGAAAGCATCCATCATCTATTATTAGAATTTGTCATAGACCATGATAGCTGTAGTTAATGGTCGCTTGTTTCATTATAAAGGTGGCTCTACTGAACACGTCCATCATCATTCCATTGCTCAATGAAGCGGACAATATGCCGCAGCTCATTGCTCATATTAACGCTCTACATCCACCGCCATCACAAGTGATAGTGGTGGATGGTGGCTCGGTGGATGATTCTGTTGGCATCGCTAGACGTTTATTAAACGATTTATCCAGTGTGGCACAGAGTGCTATAGATTGGCAGTTGATTGAATCCTTAGCAGGACGTGCTCGGCAGATGAATGCTGGTGCAAAGCAGGCGACAGAGGATGTTTTGCTATTTTTACATGCTGATACCGAGTTACCAGTTGATGCGATAGATAACATTCAGCAGGCAATGACACGGTTTGACTGGGGGCGTTTTGATGTGCGCTTAGGCAGCCGTGATCCGTTATTAAAAGTAGTGGGTGCAATGATCAATAAACGCTCACGCCTAGTGAGTATCGCAACAGGTGATCAAGCCATTTTTATCAAAAGGTCTTTGTTTGAGCGAGTGAATGGTTATGCTGATCAGCCGCTTATGGAAGACGTCGAGCTGTGCATTCGCCTAAAAAGCATTGCACCGCCTGCTTGTCTAAAAAGTAAAGTGACAACCTCAGCGCGGCGTTGGCAGCAACACGGCACGTGGCGCACGATTTTTTTGATGTGGCATTTGCGCTTTGATTATTGGCGCGGCGTATCCCCTGAAATATTAAGGCAGCGCTACTATCGTTGAGTCCAAATGACTTCGATATAAGGAAGCCGAGAGCAAGCTATACATTTGCACTCGGTTGCTTTGAGTCTCTTTTAAACCGAATCAGCTATATAAACATTAATACCCCTTAGATTAAGGATGCACCCTAGCATGACTGAGCATTCAAGCCCTCATACAACCCGCACGATAACTGATATACAAGCACAACACCTAGACACCTGTGTCATATTGTTTGCCAAATATCCGGCGCGTGATATGGCAAAAACTCGCTTGCAGCCAGCTCTAGGCGTAGAGGGTGCTGCCCGTATGGCAAGACAATTGCTGTTGCATAGTGTGGAGCAAGCGGTCGCTACTAGTTTTGCCGTTGAGTTATGTGTCAGTCCAGCAGCGACAGACCCTTGCTGGCAAACCCTTAATTTGCCTGACTCATTGCAATGGTCGACTCAAGCGGATGGCGACTTGGGCACGCGTTTAATCACAGCAAGTCAAGATGCGCTGAAAAAACACCAAAAAATCGTATTGATAGGCTCTGACTGTCCCAGTCTGACGGCAGAGCGTATTCAAACTGCGGTACAGCAGCTCGATAACTATGATGCGGTTATGATTCCAGCGTCAGATGGTGGCTATGTGCTACTCGGGTTGAAGCAGGTGGATGGCAGTCTGTTTTCAGATATCATTTGGAGTACAGCTAGCGTAGCCGCTGTAACGCAGCAGCGTCTGGCCGATTTGGGCTGGGCATTGGCATTGCTAGCACCGTTACATGACATTGATGAGCCTGAGGACTTAGCACATCTACCATTAGATTGGCCTAAGTTTGCTCTATAGTTATGATCATATGAACCACTAGATGACGGTCAGTACCCGCTTGTCATGGATGTATTTATACCGTATCGCTTTACTTTTATGATGTTTACTAAGATTTTAACCAGGTTTTACTCTCAATAAGGACATTGTTATGCATGATGTTGTGCAAAATTACTATGGTAAAGAGTTACAAGGCACTGCCGATCTAAAAACCTCAGCGTGTTGTGATGTGAGCAATATGCCGGAGTGGCTCAAGCCATTACTGGCCAATATCCACGATGAAGTACTGAGTCGTTATTATGGCTGCGGTCTGGTGTGTCCTGCGCTGCTTGAGGGTTGCCGAATTTTGGACTTGGGCAGTGGCTCAGGCCGAGATGTCTATGCATTAGCGCAATTGGTAGGCGAGAGTGGGCATGTGGTCGGCGTCGATATGACCGATGAGCAGCTAGCGGTCGCCAAAGAGCATCAGCAATATCACATCGACAAGTTTGGTTATGACAATGTGACTTTTTTGCATGGCTATATCGAAAAGCTAGATGAGCTCAATCTTGCAGATGGTAGCTTCGATATTATTGTCTCAAACTGCGTGATCAATCTCTCACCAGACAAAGCGGCCGTCATGGCCAGTGTGCAGCGCTTACTTAAGCCTGGCGGCGAGTTTTATTTTTCTGATGTGTATGCTGACCGCCGTATTCCGCAACATCTGATCAATGATCCAGTCTTGTATGGTGAATGCTTGAGCGGTGCATTGTACTGGAAAGACTTTACCCGTTTGTCACGAGACGCAGGATTTTTAGACGTACGTTTGGTCGAGGATCGCCCACTTGAGATTACTGATCCTGCCTTGGCGGCAAAAATTGGCGATATCCAGTTTTTCTCTGCCACTTATCGTTTGTTTAAGATTGCAGCGCTCGAAGATGCTTGCGAAGATCATGGTCAAGCGGTTATATACAAAGGATCTATTTCTCAGTCACCGCATCGTTTTGATCTTGATAAACATCATGCTATCGAAGCCGGTCGCGTATTCCCAGTCTGTGGCAATACGTTTAGGATGCTAAAAGAATCTCGCTTTGCACCGCATTTTGAGTTCATCGGTGATGACAGTCGTCACTATGGTATTTTTGCCGGCTGCGGTGAGCTGATGCCATTTAACCAGTCTGTGATGTCAACCTCTGGATTGGGCGGTTGTTGTTAAAAATAAGAGATTGACATTAGCAAAGGCCATTAATTTACTTAATGGCCTTTTTTATGAGTCATTCGTTGTTGATGTTTGTATATTGGCAGACGCTATAGAAATAGCGTTTGAGTATTTAACCGATTGATTTTCGGTTAAGTACTTATTTATCGACATGTCTATTAATTTTTAGGAAGTAATGACGCCAATCGAGTTTTGGTTGCGTCATCCATCGTATCTACTGATGTCACCAGTGCCTGAGCAAGCGCATTATGTGCAATTGAGTCAGGTGATTCAGCAGCAATCAAAGCGACTGCTTCCTTAATCACTTTTTGGGCATTGTCTGCATTTTTCATGAGATTTTTTATCGCATAGTCTGCACTGACGGCTTCTTCAGTCGGATGCCAACAATCAAAATCTGTCACCAGTGCCAAGGTAGCATAAGCAATACTGGCTTCACGTGCCAATTTGGCTTCTGGCATATTAGTCATACCGATGATATCCGCCTGCATCTGACGATACCACTCTGACTCCGCACGAGTTGAGAACTGTGGTCCTTCGATACAGATATAGGTCGCCTTTGAATGACAGGCTCCTTCTATAACATCTGCGTGGTCATAAGCACGTGTTAGGATGTCTGCTAGGGCAGGGCAAAGTGGGTCGGCCATCGATACATGAGCGACTGCGCCCGCGCCGAAGAACGTACTTACTCGCTGCTTGGTCATATCAATCATTTGATCTGGAATGACCATATCTAGTGGCTTAAGTGATTCTCGTAGAGAGCCTACTGCTGACAAGGACACGATGTAGCGCACCCCAAGCGTTTTTAACGCATAAATATTGGCACGATAAGGCACTTCAGACGGCGTCAGTCTATGACCTTGACCATGCCGTGTCAAAAAAGCGACCGTCACTCCCTCTAGCTCGCCCAAGACAATATTATCAGATGTATTACCGTAAGGCGTCTGTATCGTCACGCTGCGTTTGTTGATCAATGATGACATTTGATAGAGACCACTGCCGCCAATGATAGCGATATCAGCAGATAACGTTGTCAGTGTTTCTGTGTTAGGTATTGTCATAAGGGCTGTCCGAATGTGTTAATAAAAGACAATGGTGCAGACTAGTGCAGTGTAATGTTCATAAACCTAAGAGATAGATTAGACAAAATATAGCAGAAATTGAGTAGTAATAGAAAGCAATCGAAAATAAGTACTGGGTCAAATTCTATGTGTTACCCACAACAAGATATTGTCACAATTGAAGTAGGTGCTGCCTCAAATAGGCAGTATGTGTCATCCATATCTGGTTTTGATAAAGGTTTGTAATACCCTTAAATCTTGCTTGGATAGTTGATGATCGAAACTTAGTTTTACATAGAGAAACTGTGTATATATTCAGATTTGATAATAAAACGCCAGCATACCTTCAAGCAGCTTAAAGTATAAGGTGTTGAAAGCAAAAGAGAAAACAGTCTGTGGTTTATTTATTGTAAAAATTGCTATATTATTACAAGTCTGTAACGCATTAATAAGCATAAGTTAATGCGACCCTATGTGTTAAATTGATTATTTCAAGGATGAATTCCATGCTCAATTCTTTAAAGTCTCCGTTATTATTGTCAGCGATGCTAAGCGCCACGTTAGGCTTAGCTGCATGTTCAGAAAGTAGTGACACTACAGCCACAGATAGTACCGCAACGGATAGTGCTGCGACGGACACTGCCGCTGATAAGCTAGATACAAAATTCCTTACCATCGCTACTGGTGGTGCTTCTGGCCCTTATAACATCATTGGTACGTCATTATCTGAACTTTATGTCAAAACATTTGGGGTCAACTCAAAGACTCAAACCACGGGTGCATCAGTCGAAAACGTTAACCTGTTGACCCAAGGCAAAGTAGACATGGTATTGGCACTCAGTGACGTAGTCACGGATGCAGTCGAAGGTAAAAATAACTTTGAGAAGCCAATCACTAACATCCAACAGATTGCCGTCTTGTATCCTAATGTCGTGCAAATCGTCACGTCAAAAAAATCTGGTATCAAAACTATTGAAGATTTGAGAGGCAAGCGTATTGCTGTGGGCGATCAAGGCTCCGGTACTGAAGTAAATGCTCGCACTTTATTAGAAGGGTTTGGTATCACGTATGACGATGTCACCGTTGACTATTTGGGCTTTGCAGAAGCCGCTGATGGCATGAAAGCAGGTAAAATTGAAGCAGCCTTCTTTAGTAGTGGTCTTCCAAACTCATCTTTAATGGAGCTTGAGCAGGGCTTAGACTTACAAATTGTCAGCATCGACCAAGACAAGCTAAAAGAAATCATCGCGACCAAGCCTTATTTCAAAACCTTTGAGATTCCTGCTGGCACGTATGGTAATGAAGCTGCTATCCCAACTGCAGCAATAATGAATGCGCTATTGGTTAGCTCTGATCTATCTGAAGCTGATGGTTATAAGTTAACCAAAACGTTATTTGATAATTTGGAAAGTCTAAAAACGGCTCACCAAGCGGCTAACGATATCAGCTTAGAGACGGCACGTGATGGCATGGTCGCTCCAATTCATCCTGGCGCTAAAAAGTACTATGACGAACAAGCAGCCAAATAATTCATTGTGGTTATCAACTGGCGCAGCATTTATTGCCGCGCTGGTTTTTTTTACGTTATGGATGGGGGTTATTCTCCAGCCTGTCGTTGAAGTGCGTGTCGCAGGAGTAGAAGGGGCTGATGATAAGGTTTGTTACTTTGTCGAGCCTGACTTTCAACTGCGCTGGATACATTCTGTAGAAAAACAATGGTGGGAAGAGCAGTATCAACGCATAGACGGCAGCAGCACAGAAGCCGCTGAGCTGCTACTGACCACAACCTATTTTGAAGCTTTCGGTGCAGGCACTCCTTCCACCGAAATGCTTGCTCCTGTACAAAAACCTGGCTATCTGGGCTACCAAATCAATGAGAGTTTACCTAATCTCAATTGGGTGGTATCCAGACTGACCAAAGGTGAGATTGATTATGGCGACCATCGTGTTTTAATTCACCAGTTGGTGCCAGATTATTCTGAAGTAACGATCATGCCGAAAATGTATGGTTTCATCGATAGATTTAACAAGGACTTTTGTCATGACCTCCCAAGTGACGGACCACGGTAGTATAAATACCCTGCCAGACACTCATGTTGATAAAGATGCTGAGGCAGAGGCGATTAATAAAGCGGTATTGGAAAAATATGACCGAGAGTCAATCACCCGTCATATTACCCAAGGACCAGTAAAGTATTTGATCGCTGGGGTTTGTATACTCTATTCACTGTTTCACCTCTATATTACCTTTAATCCGATGCCAGCATTGCTACAGCGTTCTGTACACGTAGGCGTTGGTTTTGCATTGATTTTCTTGATTTTCCCTGCCAGTAAAAAAAGCAGCCGCCAGCGCGTGGCATGGTATGACTGGATTTGGTTTGCGCTGTCGTTATCTGGCATGGGCTATCTAATATATGAGTATCAAGATATTGTGACCTCGCGTGGCGGTATGGCCAACCAAGTCGATGTGATATTTTCATTGATTACCGTGGTCTGTGTGCTAGAGGGTAGTCGCCGTATCACTGGTTGGATTTTGCCGATATTGGCAGGGATATTTTTGGCGTATCCGTTTGTCAGTCATTTGGACTTTATGCCTGACAGGCTTTTGACTCGTCCTTATGATATGGGTGATATCTTTGGTCAATTATTCCTAAAAACTGAAGGCTTATACTCTGTTGCGATTGGCGCATCGGTAACGTTTATTTTTCTATTCATTCTCTTTGGTGCGTTCTTAGCACGCTCGGGAATGGGGCAGCTGTTCAATGATTTGGCATTGGCCATTGCGGGTCATAAGAAAGGCGGGCCTGCAAAAGTAGCGGTTATCTCTAGTGGCTTTATGGGTAGTATCAATGGCTCTGCGTTATCGAACGTGGTCAGTACGGGTGCCTTCACCATTCCGTTGATGAAAAAGGTCGGCTATCATAAAGATTTTGCCGGTGCAGTTGAGGCAAGTGCCTCAGTTGGCGGGCAGATATTACCGCCAATTATGGGTGCGAGTGCATTCATTATGGCGGAGACAACAGGCTTACCTTATAGCACGATTGCGTTGGCTGCATTATTGCCCGCGATTTTGTATTATTTGGGTGTGATTGCACAGGTACATTTCCGCGCTGGACGCCGTGATCTAAAAGGCATCGCTAAAGAAAATTTGCCAGCGGTAAAAGAAGTATTAAAAGCCCGTGGTCATATGCTACTACCGATTGTATTTTTGGTTTTCTTATTAATCAAAAATGTCCCTGTTGGCTATGCAGCGGCTTATACCATTGGGTTCACCGTTGTGATCAGTATGTTGCGTGCTGAGACTCGCATGGGGTTGTCTGATATCTTAGGCGCACTAGAAGATGGTGCTCGCCAGTCGCTAGCGGTAATGGCAGCGTGTGCAGTCGTCGGTATTATCATCGGGGTCGTGAGTTTGACCAGCTTTGGTACGGTCATGACCTCATCTATTGTCACATTAGGCGCAGGATCATTATTCTTTACGCTCATCTTAACCATGTTGGCATCAATGGTTTTAGGTATGGGATTACCGTCTATTCCTGCCTATATCATTACGGCGACAATGGCGGCTCCAGCATTAGCTGGCTTTGATATTCCAATTTTATCAGCGCATATGTTTGTTTTCTATTTTGGTATCTTTGCCAATATTACACCGCCTGTCTGTCTAGCAGCCTTTGCGGGTGCGGGTATATCCGGTGGTGATCCGATGAAGACAGGTTTCTTGTCATTGAAACTGGCACTGGCCGGATTTATCGTGCCGTTTATGTTTATCTATAACCCAACGATGCTAATGATCGATCCAACAGGTTTGGCAGTCACGGCGAAAGATTTCCCACTGCCTCCTATTGTAGATATCATTACTGTGGTAGTAACGTCAATCACTGGTGTGATTGCACTAAGCGCTGCGCTTGAGGGATATTTCAGAGGCGGAATGAATACACTCACCCGTGTCATTTTGGTTATTGGCGCATTGTTGTTGATTTATCCTGAGATCATCACTGGTGTTGCAGGCGCCGTCATTGTGCTTGGTATTGCTGTGTTTAATATTAAGACGAGTGAAGCACCGACACCGACGTTAAGTGTCTAGTATCAACCCCAAAAAGTTGATTAGTTGTGTCAAACTCGTTTAGTCTACAATACGTAGTACTTGCACTTGTTTTCCTTACTACTCAAATTTTTGTGAATGATATGAATGTCTAAGTTTTAGGCATTCATATTTTTTACTTTAGGGCGTGTTGAACATTGGGAATAAAAAAGGGTGAATAACAAATTTGTTATTCACCCTTTTTCTATGCTCAGTAGCTTTTCTTAGCGAAGGCTTTCACATCCGCTGTCTTGTCAGATTAGCAGCCAAGTTTGCCTTCTGCTGCCAATGCCTTTTTACTACGGATTGGTGCAGGGCAGTCTTCGCCGTAGTACTGACGATCTGCAAAGTAGCTTGAGCGTACCATTGGGCCTGCCCAGATATTAAAGAAGCCGATTTTTTTACCGTAGTCCATATAGCGTTGGAACTCATCTGGATGGACATAACGATCAACAGGTGCATGGTTTTTACTAGGTTGTAGATACTGACCAACTGTAATCATGTCCACGTTATGTGCTTTTAGATCATCAAGTAGCGCATAAATCTCTTCTTCAGTCTCACCAAGGCCAACCATAAAGCCACATTTGGTCGCGATATCTGGACGACGCTCTTTATATAGTTTGAGCAAGTCAAGTGAATGCTGATAATCAGAACCCGGACGGAATGCTTTGTATAAACGCGGTACCGTTTCAATATTATGGTTAAACACGTCTGGCGGTGTTTCCGTTAGCAAATCCAACGCAATATCCATGCGACCACGGAAATCGGGTACCAATATTTCAATTAAGCAGTTCGGGCTAACCGCACGTGATTCGTTGAGTACTTCAACGAAATGCATGGCACCACCATCTTTTAGATCATCACGATCCACAGAAGTAATGACTGCATACTTGAGTTTAAGACCTTCAATTGTCTCAGCAGTATGGCGTGGTTCATCAGCATCTAGCTCATTTGGACGACCATGGCCCACATCACAGAACGGGCAGCGACGCGTACAGATATCACCCATGATCATAAAGGTCGCCGTACCATCAGCGAAGCACTGTGGCAGGTTAGGGCAGGCTGCTTCTTCACAGACGGTATAAAGCTTTTGCTCACGCAACGTGGCTTTGATACGGGCTACTTCAGCAGGTGATGACATTTTTACCCGAATCCAATCTGGCTTTTTCTTAGCCTCAATGGTCGGAATCACTTTAATTGGGATACGGGCAACTTTGTCATAGCCTCGTAGCTTTTCGCCTTGAATGGCTTTTTTTGGTTTGGCTTTAGCAGCAGGTACATGCGTTTGTACGGCAGTTGTCATAATGGAATTATCTCTTAACCCTTTATACTATAAGGGTTTATGGAATTATCAGAATGTTTTATTAATGGCGATATTATAGCAGAAATTTGGCAGTCAATTTTGGAACAATATCGTTAAGATTACTACGATTGCTCTGACAACCATAGTTTTAAATATCTATGTTAATCTCTAACTCATTCAGTACATCTATAGCGGCGCGAAACGCTTCTTGGGTGGCGGGTGCACCGCAGTAGGGCAAGCTATGCATTAATACTTCTCGAATCTCAGCGACACTGGCACCATTATTGATCGCGCCTCGAATATGACCTTTTAACTCAGTTGGGCTTTTTTGGGCAATCAAAAAAGCAATCGTGATTAATGAGCGATATTTGCGCGGCAGTACTGAGTCATCTTGCCATGTGCTGCCCCAAGCGTGTTCAATGATCCAGTCTTGTAGCGGCTGGGTAAATCCTGTGGCAGCATCAAGTGAGCGTTTGACATGTTGCTCACCCATGACCTCAGTGCGTACTTTTAGCCCATTGTCATAGTTGGTGCTATCGTCCATATCGGCATCCTTAGTATTTATTGAAGGTATCTCTTACAGAGTTGCATAACAGTCATATGGCGACTGCGCGTGCATAAAGCAAGTAATCATTATTAACAATAATCAATGGGACATCACTGATAATGGGGCATGCAACGCTATTGTAGAGAGCACTATTTTTATAATAAATGTTCGATATGGCCTTACTATCCGCCTTTTACTGGCTGAGCCATTAACATTTAGAGCGTTTTAAGCTATGATTGCACCAATAATTATTCCCTATAGTATATCGACGCAGGCAGTCATGCTGACTACCCACGTAATGTGCTAAACCCCAACTAACGAGGACGACTATTGTGTTAGAAGCTTATCGTAAACATGTCGAAGAACGTGCTGAGCTAGGAACGGTTCCGCTACCACTGAACGAAAAACAAGTAGTAGAGTTGGTTGAACTCCTAAAAATGCCACCTACAGGTGAAGATGCGTTTTTGATGAACCTGCTAGAAAATCGTATCCCTGCTGGTGTTGACCAAGCAGCATATGTTAAAGCAGCATTTTTGGCCGCTATCTTGAAAGGTGAAACCTCATCACCACTTATCAGCAAGCAAAAAGCGGTTCAAATCTTAGGCACCATGCAAGGTGGCTATAACGTTCAGCCATTGGTTGCAGCACTAGATGACGCGGAAGTGGCACAAGATGCAGCTGAAGCACTGAAAAAGACGTTGCTAGTATTTGACGCGTTCAATGACGTGACTGAAAAAGCAGAAGCGGGCAACACCATCGCAAAAGAAGTGGTTCAGTCTTGGGCTGACGCAGAATGGTTCTTGAACCGTGCTGAAGTACCGAAAAAAACCACGTATACGACATTCAAAATCACTGGTGAGACCAACACCGATGACTTGTCACCTGCGCAAGATGCGTGGAGCCGTCCTGATATTCCATTGCATTCACTAGCCATGCACAAAAACTCTCGTGACGGCATCACTGCTGATGACGAAGGCGTTGTTGGCCCAATGAAGCAAATCGAAGAACTGAAGAAAAAAGGCCATCAATTGGCTTATGTTGGTGATGTCGTCGGTACGGGTTCTAGCCGTAAGTCTGCGACCAACTCAGTACTTTGGCTAATGGGCGATGATATCCCTAACGTGCCAAACAAACGTGGCGGCGGTCTAGTATTGGGTAACAACATTGCACCTATCTTCTTTAACACGATGGAAGATTCTGGTGCATTACCAATCGAAAAAGTGAATGTTGATAACCTAAACATGGGCGATGTATTTGACATCTATCCGTACGAAGGCAAAATCACTAAGCATGATTCTGATGAAGTACTATCAACGTTTGCACTAAACTCGCCAACATTGCTTGACGAAGTACGTGCTGGTGGCCGTATTCCATTGATCGTTGGTCGTGGTCTGACTAACCGTGCTCGTGAGTACATGGGTCTTGGA
The DNA here is from genome assembly GCF_055522395.1 of Psychrobacter sp. TPE 89C. Taxonomy (NCBI): domain Bacteria; kingdom Pseudomonadati; phylum Pseudomonadota; class Gammaproteobacteria; order Moraxellales; family Moraxellaceae; genus Psychrobacter; species Psychrobacter sp. TPE 89C. The sequence goes on along the minus strand of NZ_JBVFXW010000003.1, from coordinate 63,057 downwards.
CATTCAGACATCTTTGCGAAGCCAGAAGAGCCAGTAGACACTGGTAAAGGCTTCACGCTAGCGCAAAAAATGGTTGGTAAAGCTTGTGGCCTGACAGGCGTACGTCCTGGTATGTACTGTGAGCCTAAAATGACAACTGTTGGTAGCCAGGATACGACTGGTCCGATGACGCGTGATGAGCTAAAAGATTTGGCTTGCCTAGGTTTCCAAGCGGATCTAGTGATGCAGTCATTCTGTCATACGGCGGCTTATCCAAAGCCAGTTGATGTTGAAACTCAGCACACCCTACCTGACTTTATCATGAACCGTGGCGGCGTCAGCTTACGTCCAGGTGATGGTATCATTCACTCATGGTTGAACCGTATGCTACTTCCAGATACCGTTGGTACTGGTGGTGACTCGCATACTCGTTTCCCAATGGGTATCTCATTCCCAGCGGGTTCTGGTCTAGTGGCATTTGCTGCAGCGACTGGTGTGATGCCACTTGATATGCCTGAATCTGTCCGTGTTCGTTTTGTTGGTGAGCGTCAAGCTGGTATCACGCTACGTGACTTAGTACATGCGATTCCTTATCAAGCGATCAAAGAAGGGTACTTGACGGTTGATAAGAAAGGCAAAATCAACGAGTTCAACGGCCGTATTCTTGAGATTGAAGGTCTAGAAGACTTGACTGCTGAGCAAGCGTTCGAGTTGTCTGATGCCTCAGCTGAGCGTAGTGCTGCTGGTTGTACCATCACGCTATCTGAAGCGTCAGTGACTGAGTACCTAAACTCAAACATCACGCTGCTTAAGTGGATGATCTCAGAAGGCTATGGCGATGCACGTACCATCAGTCGTCGTATCGAGCAGATGCAAGATTGGCTAGCGAACCCAAGCCTATTGCGTGCTGATGAAGATGCTGAGTACACGATCGATATGACTATCGATATGTCTGATATCAAAGAGCCTATCCTATGCTGCCCGAATGATCCAGATGATGCTAAAACATTAGCTGACGTCGCTGGTGATACCATTGATGAAGTATTCATTGGTTCATGTATGACCAACATCGGTCATTTCCGTGCCGCTGGTAAACTGCTAAAAGACGTACCAGCAGGAAGCCTAAAGACTCGTCTATGGATTGCGCCACCAACTAAGATGGATGCGCGTCAATTGATGGAAGAGGGTTACTACAATATCTATGCACAAGCCGGCGCTCGTACTGAGATGCCAGGTTGTTCATTATGTATGGGTAACCAAGCACGTATCGCTCCGAAGTCTACCGCCGTATCTACCTCTACGCGTAACTTCCCGAACCGTCTAGGTCAAGGCGCTAACGTATACCTAGCTTCTGCAGAGCTTGCAGCAGTAGCAGCGGTACTTGGTAAATTGCCAACCAATGACGAATATCAGCAGTATGCTGGTATGCTAGACAGCATGGGCGAGGAAGTGTATCAATACATGAACTTCGACCGTATGTCAGAATACACTGAAGAAGCTGATAAAATTAATGTCGCCCAGTTGACCTAGTTTTTGATGTTGTAAGGCTTCTGTCTAAATTGAGAAGTCTTACATTTAGAACAAAAAAGCCCCGTATCTCATGATGCGGGGCTTTTTGTTGGGTGGAGTGGTAGTGCGTAAGGTAATGCTTTACATGCCTTACAATCAAGCATATAAGAATCTATAGTGTAGTTTCCAAATAATAAGCTGTCCAAAAAATAGCAGACAATAATGGTGAAGTTTTGGCAGCTAAACATCAGCTAGGCATAAAAATGCAAATATTATCTAACTGCTAAAAAAAGCGAACGAAGGCGAACGTAATTTATCAACGTTAAATAATAAAATCTTGAGCTTTCATAGAAGAGTAAAGGTATTGGAAACGTATTTCTAAAGTTGCTTAAGAAGCTTGAGATATTCTTAGGAGAGTCAGAGTGTATGTCAGATGCATAGATAGAGCAGGACAGTATAGAACGCCAGATACAACAAAACCCCTGATATCAGGGGCTTTAGCTGTTCTATAAGATAGTATAGGACTATATAATGGTACCCGGAGCCGGACTTGAACCGGCACGCTATTGCTAGCGAGGGATTTTAAATCCCTTGTGTCTACCAATTTCACCACCCGGGCAAAACTTGTTTTATCTAATATGTAAGCTAGCTGATAGACCATCTAGTTACTAGATAAGTGCTCGCTATTATAGTCAGTTATGATAATAATGCAAGCTTAAATTAACGTAAAGTTAATAAATAATTGGAGGCTGGAGTCGGAATCGAACCGGCGTTAACGGAGTTGCAGTCCGCTGCATGACCACTCTGCCATCCAGCCAATCAAGGTGGCCTATATTAGCAAAACTATAATAAATTACAAGCCCTTTTTTCATTAAAAACAGGTTATTTACTACCTTATCTATAAATAACCCTAATTTAGAGTTATTTATACGATTAATAGGCTTTAAGATGCTATCACCAAGCCAGTGCTCAGTGATGTTTTCTAAAAATAATGGCGATGAGACGCTAAACGATATCCTTGTTATCACGTTTTGCTTTTTTAATATCACGATAAGTGGCGGTGCAAATTAATATCAGCACGCCTAGCGTAATCACTGGCCAAATCAAAATATATGAGCCGTAAATAAAGACGTTATCCATACTATCTCCTTATAGTCTCTTTTAATAGTCATCGGATGATCAGTTTGATGACGCTACGACAAACTAACCAACCATTGTTTACATCAAATAATCTTCATTTAAGACAATTTAAGTTTGTGGTGTATTAGGCTTATCATCGTAGTCACCCACACGCTGCTTGATTAAGTCAAAGTCAAAATGTTCGTTACCCATCAGGCTGACTATCACACAGACGATAGTACTGGCACCGTAAGCGGTCAGTGAGGCCAGTAAGACCATGTATTGACGTAGGAAGCCAGTGGCAAAGATTAGCATCAGTACGAGCGTGATAGCAGCGGCTCCCATACCAATCTTACGACCTAAGAATCCAAAGACCATCAGGCCAATCACGACAGCACCACCGACACTGGCGAGTATCTCGAAGAATAGGGCAGTGAAACCCGTAATTGGTAGTAATTCAAAGCGTACAACACAGAATAGGAGAAGTCCGATGATGACGGCTGAAGTAAAGGCGGTATTGGTGACGCGATTCCAGAAGACACTGGCAATGACAGGAAAGACGATTGCCCCCCATAATGCGCCAACGAAGACTAGCATCACTAAAATATCGAGCTTAAAGCTGGCAAAAATCAGTCCAGCTGCTGTCGCGACAATCATCGTACCACGACCAACGAGCATCATAGTTTTTGGTTTAATATGACCTTTTTTGGCAATGTTTTTGCCGTAGACATCTGCCATCATAATCGTCGATAGTGCTGATAAATCGGAATCAGCGGTGGAAGACAATGAACCAATCACTAAAATAAAGAATAAAGCGATAAAGACGGGATGCAGGTAGGTGCTGACCATCTGTGGAATCAGGTTATTCATGTTGCCATCGAGTGGTTCGATACTGATGGTGACGGCCATCAATCCAATCATGCCTAGCCCAATGACAATGCCAGCGTAGCCGACGGTGGCTGTGACAAAGGTGGCCTTAATCTTGGTTTTATCAATCGCAAATAATCGTTGGGTAATGGTTTGGTTACCGATCGCATAGGCCAATACCGCAACGAAATAGGGCGCGCCTTGCTGAAAGAATGCTTCAGAAGAAAAGAAGTTTTGTTGCTCCAATGTCAGATTTGACAGTCCTTCAACCATGACTTCAGGCCCACCCATCGCAAATAGTACTGCTGGGATAATGACAACACCAATGGCCATCAACGCGACCAATTGGGCAAAGTCGGTAAATACAGATGCACGGAAGCCTGACGTCAACGTATAGCTCAATACCCCGATACCCGCGATCATCACACCGGTTTGGAACGATAAAGGTGATAAGACTGACACCAGTGCTCCAGCAGCAGTGAAGTTGACCATCAAGCTAATTAAGCTGCCCATAATATTAGATATTGCTAAAATTAATTGGCTTGATGAACCATGGCGGGCATGGATGAGTTCGCCTAATGTATGACCATTGGGGGCAAGCTCACGAAAGCGCATACCAAAAGGATAGATGAATAAAATCATCAACGCGCCCCAAAACCCATAATGTATCGGTCCTGACACGCCGTATTTATAGCCAGAGGTAGCAGCAGCGTAAAATGAAGCCGCCCAAATCCAAGTGGCGGTCATACTGGCCGCACCCATACCAAAGCCAACACCGTGGCCTGCGACCATAAACCCAGAAGTTGTCTCTTTGTCCTTCTTTATCAACAAAGAAAGCAGGTAAGTGCCGCCATAAAAAGCTAGTAGTAATAAAATAATGGTTAATGATGAAAATTGGAACAATGACTCAGTTTTCAAACTTATACCTCGCAATTGTTTTAAGTAAATAAAGTTTATTAAAATTATCTATTCCAAACTATTGAGCATACGACATGGCCTAAAAAGCCCTCATACTGGATGTATGTGGCTAATGTAGACAGCAAAAATACCAACTGTAGTGTTGAGCAAGTACTAAGTGTCGTGCCGCTGTTTTATGACTCACATCGTGTTAAATCAAAATGACAGGGGCTACTCTCAATAGGCGTCAGTTCATGGATAAACCATGACGCTATTAATAGGCATACACAAAGGTAGCTGAGTGCTAAAGAAAGCTCATATGATGAGCGTCTATAGCAGAATTACGAATGAGCACTAAGCCATGAGGGCATGACCTGAGCTCGGTTTAGACAGCCTTATCAGCTGTAATAAGCAATAGTTAAGAGATTTTTACTCAACTATCGCATTGATGCATCACCTGTAATTTAAATACCAAATCCAGTACTGTGTGAATAATCAGCACAGTGAACTTGGTATTAATAAATAAAACTACAGATCTGTTAAGTGTATGTAACATGTTCGTGAGGTTAGGGTAACCTATTATGTCGTCAACCTCAAATGTTATGCGAGATTAATAGAGCATTTTCTCAATTCAATTGCTTACCATCTAAATGGGCTAAAAGTAGCTAAATCTTGTCAAATGACATCAGAAATCTAGTTAATATCTCGATATTATCTGCGGTATTTTTATCGTTTGACGGCAACTTATCTTATTTTTATTAATATCTTTAAAATATAGACACGGCTTACCTTGAGCGTCGGAACGCCCAAGGTAAGCCATCAATAGATAGTCTAGGTTTAGTGAAAGGGGTGGTATTGGGAGTTGTTACGAGAAGCTAATATGAGTAAATTTAAGATGATGCCTATTTATTAGTTCTATGAATTAGCCTTTATTACAGAATACGTGATGATGGATCAAATGCCTGAGTAGTAGGTCACTCTATCGTTACGTAAGAATCCTGCTAATCCCAATCCATAACGCTCAGCGACACGTACCGCTGTACTGGTAGGCGCAGACATGCCAACCAGCCAAGGTATGCGACCACGGATAGATTTCTGTACCAGTTCAATTGATAGGCGTGAAGTCATTAGCACACAGTCGACATCGACCTTTTGACGCAGTTGCCAACCGATTAGTTTATCGAGGGCGTTATGACGTCCTACATCCTCAAATAGATATAACTGCTGCTGATGCATCGTTGCCGCAGCGTGTACGGCACCTGTCAGTTGGTGCGTGTGCTGTGTGGCATCGACTTGTTGTCGCATTTTTAATAAGTCGTCTAGACTCGGTGTTGCGGATTTTTTATTTGAGCCGTTTGATACATTATCTTGGGCGTAACTACTCAAATCAGGCAGAGCTTGTGCCAACCCAGTGATACCACACATACCGCAACCTGTGCGCCCTGCGAGCTGACGTTTTTGTGCTTGGATACGTTGATGGCAGCGTTGGTTTAAGACCAGTTCCACGATATAAATATCATAGTCCTGTAGCTGTTGTAAGGTTTGCTCAAGGCTTTCTGCTTCAACACCTTCTGATTCCAGATCAGCTGATTCTTGAGTAAGGGGTTGATAGCTTGCGGTATCGGTCAGCTGAGTAACCTCCCAATCAAGCAATTCATGGCTGTGTTGGATCAAGCCTTCGCTAAATAAAAACCCAACAGCTAAATACTCTAACTGATGCGGGCTTGCCATCAATACCGCATAGTGAATACCATTGATAATTATAGCAACAGCAGCCTCTACAGCGAGACTGGCGGGTTGGCGATCAATATGTACTTGAGCAGTGTTGTCATCGTTGTTGTTAGCGGATGAATAATAATACTTTTCTGATAAATGAGTACGTACCAGTGGCGTCATCGATGTATTTACGCTTTCAAACACATTGCTTTCATGCGGCTGTTCACTGGTGCGCTCATGCTCTTTAACATAGGTTTCAGTTGTCATCATTTTACGATCTACTTCCCACTTACTATACTGGCTCAGCGATGCTTGCATTGACCCGTTGTAAGACAACCGTCGTTGATTTATACGCTGGTATGTGTGAATCGGGCGCATGCGTGTCTAAGTCAAATAAGTCATTACATTCAGGGTAATAGGCAGCAACGGCATTAGACGCAATATCCATCTCAGTCAATACCAGTGGCCCTAGTGTACGCGGCTGGCTAGTACCATTTGGGTTACCTTGTCGAGATACCATGACACTATCACCTGCGTGCCAGCCCAAGCGGCTGATTTCATCAGGATGCATCAATAAAACATCACGGCGATTGGTTTGACGATAGCGATCTTTATAGCCAAAAATCATCGTATTAAATTGGTCATGACTACGAACACTGGTCAATTGCCAAATCTTTTGTCCATCGTTTTGATCGTCATCAACGCTGCCATTTTTTCTCGCATTGTCTTCAAAAGCTGATGTTGTTTCTGCCATTTGTGCGGCGACATAAGTAATTGGATATTTGGGTACTTCAAACTGTGCTTTACCGCTGTCAGTATTCCATACGCGATGGCGAGCAGCATGATACAAATGAAAGCCACGTTCAGTAGTGCGAATACGATGATTAAAATCTTCGAAGCCATTGATAGCTTGGGCAACATAGTCACGAATGATGTCAAAATCCTCGCTCATGGCTTGCCAAGGAATAGTAGAGTCAGGGCCAAGCACATGAGTGGCTATGTCTGCCACAATCTGTGATTCAGACTTTAAGGTATCACTGACAGGCTTGAGCGTGCCTTGAGTGGGTACTACTTGACACATCGAATCTTCGATGGTTGCAAATTGCTCGCCTTTAGCCGTAACGATGCGTTCAGTACGGCCTAAACATGGCAAGATTAGATTGTTTGTACCCGGGTACAGCATAGTCTCATTTAGCTTGGTACCTACGAATATATTAAGCTGAGTTGTCGTCAAAGCTTGTTCAATGGCACTGGTATCAGGTGCTGCCACAGCATAGTTGCCACCCATGCCCATAAATATTTTTAGTTTACCAGCGATAAGCGCTTTGGCCCCAGTAACCACGTCATAGCCATGCTCTTGTGGCATAGGATGCTCAAAAACACGCTCCAGACTGTCTAGTAAGCTTTTGCTAGGGCGTTCATGGATACCCATGGTGCGATCACCCTGTACATTAGAGTGCCCACGAACAGGAGACGCGCCTGCGCCATCAATACCAATCATTCCCATTAATAATAGTAGATTGGTAATCATCGCGACATTGTCATCACCTTGCACATGCTGAGTGATGCCCATACCCCATGTGCAAATCGTTGCAGGACTAGCAGCAACCAGTTCGGCGAGATTTATAATATCTGTTTCTAGAATACCGCAACCAAGCTCGATATCTGCCCATGACTGCTCTGCCAACCACTGTTTTATTGGCTCAAAACCTGATGTATGAGTGCTAATGAAATCGTGGTTGATTTTATCGTTTTCAATCAGCCATTTGGCGATACCTGTCAATAACGCCGCATCGCCACCGATCTGAAGTTGAACTACTTCATCGACCATGTCATTGCTTTGGCCTGCTGCCATATGTGTGGGTTTTTGCGGGTTTCTAAATTTACTTAGACCTTGTTCTCGCATGGGATTGATAGAAATAATTCGACACCCTTGCTCGTGAGCATGGGCGAGCATCTCAAGCATTCGTGGATGATTGGTTGCTGGATTTTGTCCAAACATCAAGATAAGTTTGGCTTGCTCAAAATCTTCTAACTTGACCGTTGCTTTACCAATACCTAACTGCCTTCCTAGCATGACCGAGGTTGGCTCGTGACACATGTTTGAGCAGTCAGGTAGGTTATTAGTACCGAAACAGCGTACGAACAACTGATACATAAAGGCTGGCTCGTTGGTGACACGGCCTGAGGTATAAAAGAGCGCCTCATCTGGCGAGCTCAGTTGTTTGAATTGTTCAGCGATACGTTGGTAAGCCGTCTCCCAAGATATCGCTACATAGCGGTCTTGTGTGGCATCATAATATAGTGGCTCCGATAAGCGGCCACTGTGCTCTAGCTCATAGCCAGACCATCCTTGTAGTTCAGTGACGGTGTGTCGTGCAAAGAACTGGGCATCTGCTTTTTTTGTCATGGTTTCACTAGCGATGACCTTGATACCATTTTCGCAGACGTCGATGGCTTTGTGGGACTTGTGGTCAGGCCAAGCACAACCTGGGCAATCAAATCCGCCTTGAGGTTGGTTGCTTTTGAATACGCTGACACTGCCACGCAAAAAAGTTTGATAGTCCATCAGTTTACGAGTAGAGGAAAACAGCGCAGGCCAACCAGCAGCAGGGTGGGAGTAGACAGGAATTTTGCGCATGACAAACCTCATAGATAAATGGTGATGGATAAGTTGTAGTTATAGACGACAACTATATAATGATGAGCGAGAAATTTGTAGAATCAGTAACTATAGATAACAAAAAACCTTTGAGAAGATTGAGTGTTCTCAAAGGTTGATAAGTGACCTATGCTGTCAAATCTGTAGACATTCACTTGGGAGATTTTAGTTACGTAGCCTGACAATAAAAGTCAAACCACATCTGTCTTGGCGTTCTATAGCCTAAATCCATAAAGTGAGTAATACCGAGCACCTTTTCGAAGAGGGTTGAATCTCATATAGTCAATTTTCTCGGAATATTAAGTCTCCGATAAAGTTGGGGCGGTTCATCTTACTCAATATATTTTTTTACTTATAACAAAATGCAAGTATTGTCGAAATGTCGGGATATAATTTCTATACGCATTGCAAAGTTTCCATAAACTGCATTTTGCTATTCAGCATCTCTTTTTTCAGCCAATTTTTAAACACCACCTTTCTCTCATCTTCGTAAAAAGGGTGATAAGACAATAAATGATAAGACGAGCTGTCTGCCATTGGAGGATGGATTAATTCTAAAAAGTGATGCGAAAGTTCTTTTTCCACCATAAATATTGAAACAATAGCGGTTCCCAAACCAGCTAAGCATCCCTCAATACATAAGTAAAAGTGCTCTAACACCATGGTCTCGTACGATAAAATCTCGCTACTCACTAACTTGGATTTATTTATGTGATGCCAAAAATTTGGTCGAGAAGAAGTCAGTAATAGGGTATTCGTTGGTTCAGTTCTAGGGTTGCGGACAGCGACTATGTATTCTTCAATAATTTTCTCATGAAATATATTTTGTTCCCATTCAAAATCATTTCTGCGCAAAGCAATATCAATAGATTTCCCTTGAAAGTCTACTGTTCCACCATCCGTTAGCAATACAATTTCAAACCCATAATTTAATGAATTAAATTCAGCCAAACGCGGTATCAACCATTTCATTGAAATAGTGGGTTCACAGGAGAGTACCAGTTGCTTTTTTCGATGATCTTGTCTCGTTAGATCTACAAGACAGTCATCTAATTTTGCAAAAACTTGCTGGCAACAAGAAAAAAGTAGATTGCCATTGGCTGTGAGCACCAGTTTCTTATTGACTCGGTTAAACAAAGATACACCTAAAGCATCTTCCAAATTCTTAATCTGTTTACTTACTGCACTTTGTGTCACAAACAGTTTCTGAGAAGCAAGCGTCACACTATTATGCTCTGCAACGTAGTAAAAGAACCTTAATGAATTCAACGATATTTTTTCTATCATGCCAAAATCTCATAGATGATGATGTAATAAACTCAATTTTAGTTTATCTGTAAATGTAGGAGAATGCACTTAAATTAATAATATGAAAAGACTAATATAAAGATAAAACTCTTTATATATTGGTATTTTCTTTATAGAGTTCATTACATGACAGAATTTTTTACCGTTATCATGATTACCATTCTTGCTGTGATTAGTCCTGGGGCTGATTTCGCTATTGTTACTAAGAATAGCTACCTATACGGGCGTTCAGTCGGTGTGCTAACGTCTATTGGTATAGCGCTAGGTGTCTTAGTACACGTGACTTATACGTTAGTAGCTGTTGCGATTGTCATGAAGCTTGCGCCAAATTTTTTGACAATCATAAAATATCTTGGTGCACTTTATCTTATTTATATTGGTTATAAGACATTCACACAAAAGCCTGTACATGACGTCGGCGCTTCTGCGCGCATCAGTTCCGGACAAGCATTGCGCTATGGTTTTTTTACCAATGCTTTGAATCCCAAAACTACATTGTTTGTCATTAGTACGTATACACAGATTGTTAGTGCTAGTACCTCAAAATCTATTTTAATCGGTTATGGATTGTTTATGTCTGTGGCTCACTTCATATGGTTCGCCTTGGTGGCTTTATTGTTCTCTCAACGGATGCTACGAGAAAAAATGCTACAGCAGCAAGTCGCAATCAATCGTGTCATTGGTTTTATACTAGGGCTATTAGGTGTGTTCTTACTCTTTGCAAACTTAAACTAGAGGAATTAAACATGTATAAAGTTGCTTTTATCGATATGGAAGGAGTTTTAGTTCCGGAGATATGGAAATTAATGTAAGCATTGCGGCTGATAGGTATTAAAAGCTTTTGCGCAAAGTAGAGAAGTGTCTCTATTATGCTTATTTATTCTTAAATCACCTAGGGTGTGTCATCGATTAGATTATGAGGCTTAAAATAAGAAAAATTGTAGATAAATAATGTATTAATGTGCTAATTGATAACACACCCTAACACTCTAATAACTTTAAGGTTGAACTTTCATTACGCTACAAATTGATCATATCTCACTATCGGTTGCCAACTTAAATAATGCTGAAAAATTTTACGATGCTATTATGCCTCTGTTAGGTGCTAAGAAAGTAGAGGGTTCAGCCGAGGCTTTAAAATACGGCGTTCGGAACACGCCAGCTGCTCATCATAATAGCTATCTGACTATCTTTGAGGCACAAGACTTCACTCGTAACCATGCTAACCATTGGTGTTTTCAAGTCGATAAGAGAGATAGAGTTGATTCCTTTCATGTTCAAGGCATTGCTAATGGTGGATATGACGCTGGGCAGCCAGGACTTCGAGCTGAGTATCATGAGGGTTATTATGCCGCTTTTCTAATCGATCCTTCAGGGAACAAGATTGAAGTCGTTTGTCATTCTTTATAAAATTTATATAATGACTATGATGATTAAAAATGAGGAGGGTAGATCACGCCAAGGATAGCCGACACGCATACGATACAGTACGCCTTCGACCGTTTGTCTAAGATTCCCTGTGACATAGATATTAAGCTCTAGTAATATAGACCTTAGTCTTGTCCAGTGTTGCTCTTTGAGCAAGGCATAGCAAACGACGTCCTTTTTGTGTAAGAACTTAAAGGTTACTCGTTTGCTATTTTTTTGTTCCTAATGTTCAACACGCCCATTTAACAGGCGTTTTTTATTTAGCATTCAAATGCAGCTGTTTTGCGGATTAGCTTAAAATCAAGCTGTCATCTTCGACTTTTTCGCCACGAGTTTGCTCAAACATATCGAGCAAGTCATGTACAGTCATGCCTTGGCGTTTGTCGCCTGACACGTCTAGTACGACTTGGCCTTGATGCAACATAACAGTACGTGTGCCATGCGCCAATGCTTGTTGCATCGAGTGCGTGACCATCATAGTTGTCAGCTTATTGTCCGTTACAATCTTATCGGTCAACTCTAAGACAAAAGCCGCTGTCTTTGGATCAAGTGCCGCTGTATGCTCATCTAGTAATAGAATTTTAGACGGTTGCAATGATGCCATAAGCAGACTGACAGCTTGTCGTTGACCACCAGACAACAGTCCCATACGGTCAGTTAGGCGATTCTCTAGTCCAAGCTTTAGGACTGAGAGTTTCTCTCTAAACAAGTCTCGGTTATTTGGGTTTAGCGCAAAGCTTAAACCACGTTTGCCGCCGCGCTTATAGGCAAGCGCCATATTTTCTTCAATAGTGAGCGCTTCACAAGTCCCCGCCATTGGGTCTTGAAACACACGAGCAACCCAATGAGCACGTTGGTGCGCAGTCTTTTTGGTGACATCAATACCGTTTAACAGGATTGAGCCACTATCGACGCGCGTGGTGCCACTGACGGCATTTAGAAAGGTCGACTTACCAGCACCATTGGTACCGATGACCGTTACAAACTCACCATCTGCAATGTTTAAATTGATACCGCGTAGTGCAGGGTTTTCAATGGGCGTTCCAGGATTAAAGGTCAACCGCAAATCTGTAGCTTGCATCATAATAATTATTCCTTATGGTTGCACATTGACATTAAGCTCGAACTTTACGACTTAAAAATTTATTTTTAGCTTTTGGCAATACCAAGGCAAATACGACGAGTAACGCTGTAATCAAGTTCAAATCCTGTGGGCCAAAGCCAATACTACGCAGTGTATCACTCGATAGCGCAACCTGAATAAATAGCTTGTACAGCACAGCACCGACGACCACAGCAAAAGTAATCAGCCAAATACGCTTGGCCGGAATGATGGTTTCACCGATGATGACTGCTGCTAGACCAATGACAATCGTACCGATACCGATCGAGATATCTGCACCGCCTTGAGTCTGAACGAACAATGCACCCGCTAAAGCGATTAAGCCGTTAGACACTGCCATACCAACGATGGTCATCCAAGAGGTGTTAATGCCTTGCGCCTGTGCCATTCTTAGGTTTGAGCCAGTCGCACGCATCGAAAGACCAGTCTCGGTACTATAGAACCAGTTTAAAAACAGCATGGCAAGTAGTACGACCATACCAATAATCAAACAGCGCATCCAATAGCCATTACCATCGGTCACCAAGGTGCTAAACACCGTAGTTTCGCCCAATAGCGGTAAGTTTGGCGCTCCCATAATACGTAAATTGATAGAATATAGGGCAACCATCACTAAGATACTGGCAAGTAATTGCAGTATGCCAAGTTTGACATGCAACCATGCAGTAACGATACCAGCGACGGAGCCTGCTAACATACCAAAGGCACAGGCCAACCATGGGTTGATACCAGCGATGATGGATATACCAGCGACTGCGCCACCTAGCGGAAAGCTGCCGTCAGCGGTCAAGTCGGGAAAGTCGAGCGTACGAAATGAAATCAGCACGCCAAGTGCAACAAGGCCATAAATTAGACCGCTTTCAAGCGCACCAAAAAAAGCAATTAAGGACATAAGATATTAGTCGGTTATCATCAAGCGTTTAGCGATTATTATCACAAGCAAAAAGTAGCAAAGGTATGAAGCATGCTGCCTATAAGCCCATATAACCCAAACGGCTAAGCGGTGAATTTAACAGATTAAGCAATCTGCGGTTAGGGTAAACCAAAACATCTTCCTATGAGGAATGAGCATAAAATACCTTGGTTCGAAATTCGGTTTTAATGCTTATATCACATTAAAAATAACCCAGCTCATATACCAGTAGCTGGGTCATTTTTATACTGAAATAATAGCAGTAAATATAAGCAACAATCTATGATTAAACCATCAATATAATCGTTTAACGTGATGCTTACATTCAGAGGGCGCTATTCTACCACTTCTTTTGCTTTATCGATAACTGCTTGTGGCAATGTGATGCCTTCAGCTGTGGCATTTTTTGGACTGACATACAAATCAAGTGCTTGTGGTGTATAAACAGGGATATCGCCTGCTTTTTCACCGTTCAAAATACGCACTACAATTTTACCTGTTTCGCGGCCAAGTGCATAATAGTCAACACCCAATGCAGCAATGGCACCGCGTGCAACAGAACTGGTGTCTGAAGCAATCAGCGGGATTTTACTTTCTTTAGCGACTTGGAACAGTGACTCGTAAGCAGATACCACATTGTTATCGGTTGATGTGTAAATCATATCGACTTTACCTTCGAGGCTACGTGCCGCCATCGCGATGTCGGTACTGCGCTGGGCAGGGGCTTCATGTACAGTGATACCCATTGGTGTCAGCTTTTCTTTTAGATTTTTTAGGATGATGGTAGAGTTCACCTCACCTGGGCTATAAACATAACCTACGTTTTTTAAGCTTGGAATAATTTGGCGCATTAAGGCAATTTGTGGCTCATAAGGAAGCGCATCAGAACCGCCAGTTACATTGGTGCCAGAGCCATCAAGCTTTGATACCAATTTGGCTTCTACTGGGTCGGTCACCGCAGAGAATACCAAAGGAATAGTGCTGGTAGCAGCCGCAACCGATTGTGCTGATGGCGTACCAATGGCAACGATAACATCTGAGTTGTCTGCAACAAATTGCTTGGCAATCTGTCCTGCAGTAGCAGTGTTACCCTGTGCGCTTTGGAAATTAACGGTTAAGTTTTCACCGTCTTTAAAGCCGGCCTCATTTAGCTCATCGATGACACCTTTGCGTACGTCATCAAGCGCTGGATGCTCGACAATAGCCGTAATAGCGACGTTTTTCATCTCTGTTGCGGCATCGCCAGTGGCGCTGTCAGTACTACCAGTATCTTGTGCTGATTGATTACAACCAGTCAATAGAGCGGTACAAACACCGCATAATAATAGCGCCTTACTAAAATTGAAATGACCAAAACGATTTTGATACAACATGGGTCTCACTCCTGAAAATAATAATGTGTCCGTACATTATTTAATAAATAAAAATGATTGCTAGCGATTCTTATATTGATAAAACGCCTTAGATAGGTAACGATTACTTATTTAGCACTCTTTGCTTCTTTGTCGACATTGATGGCATTTTTTAGCAGCTCATCGGTCAAGCTCACGCCTTGTTCAGCCGCATGTTTTGGGCTGGCATATAAAGTTAACGTATTCATGACTTCAGGCTTGATCGTATTGACGGCTTCGCCACTTAATACTCGATATACCATTTTTCCTGTGGTACGACCAAAGTCATAGTCATTGACCCCAAGCGCCGCAGTAGCACCGCGTCTCACACTAAACTCGTCTGAGGCAATGACGGGAATATCAAGCTCATTGGCGGCACCTGCCATCGCTTCAAAGGCAGAAACGACATTGTTGTCTAAAGAGGTATAAATAATATCAGCACGACCAGATAAGCTACGCGTTGCCATAGCAACGTCCGTTGGGCGATTGGCAGTGACTTCTAATATTTTAAGGCCACGCGCGGGTGCGGCTTTTTTCAGTTGGTTGAGTACTGATACAGAGTTGACCTCACCTGGGCTATAGACGTAACCAATGGTCTTAGCATTAGGCGCAATTTTCTGAATGTTGTCTAATTGCGGCTCGATAGGCAACTCGCTAGATAAGCCTGTCACATTAGATTGGATAGGCACCGCATTTGCATCGATAAGCTTTGCCGCGACAGGATCTGAGATAGCGGTATAGATAACAGGAACCGTTTTGGTTGAAGCCACGATTGATTGGGCAGAGGGCGTTGAGATGGCCACGATGGCATCTGGGTTGTCTCCTGCGAACTGCTTGGCAATCTGACCCGCTGTCGCTGTGTTTCCTTGAGCGCTCTGGAAGTTAATGGTTAGGTTTTGGCCTTCGACATAACCGTTGTCAGCCAGCTCATCTATGATACCGCGGCGCATCTCATCTAACGAAGGGTGTTCGACAATTTGCGTGATGGCCAAAGTTTTGGCGGGCTTGCTAGCATCAGCAGTGGCGCTGTCATCAGTTGTAGCAGTGTCTGTAGCGTTTGAGCAGCCGATCAGTCCGAGAGTGGCGCTGATAGCAGCGCCGTATAGGCTTAAGCGTAAGGTAGAAGCAATAGTCATTATTAGGTTAACTCATAGGTTATATCAATCGTAAAAACCAAGTACATATCGTTAGATGTGTTCAGTCTATTTATAAGAGACCTTACTCATCTTTGTTATGCTTGGGTTTTGAAAATGATATTGGAAAATGCAGGTTAGCCGAGTCAATGCTATGTTGATGCCAAAATAGCAGGCTAACAATAAAGTAATCGTTCCATCGATCATTATATTTATATTATGACAGTAATGTAAGTTATCGCAATAAAAAATTCAGTCGCATTCGTCATAGATGCTAATAAAGAGTAGGTTGGCTATCTTATTGAGTAAAATCACCATCAAAAAGCTTACAAGCTAGCAACGCATCTATTACGGACTGCCTTCATAATTAACGTAAGCTGATTTTTATAAGAGAATTTTCTAATACGAGAATGATAGTAAGTCCAAAATTCACATTACTATTGCGCTGATGTGGCGAATATAGAACTCACGCTAGTCTCTACTTGATATTGTTCAAACGAATATTCTGCAAGCAACATTATGAAAGCACTATTATGAAGGCAACATTATGAACACTGCTAATCTCAAACTATTCACCATCGCTGGCATCACTGCTACCTCATTGATTTGCTTACCTGCTATGGCAAAAAATGGACATGGAAACGGGCACGGAAATGGACACGGAAATGGACACGGAAATGGCAAATCTGCTTATGTCCATAAAGATAATAACCATCACAATAAAGCCCGACCTAATATTAACGCTTATCGCAATGCTAGCCCTAATGCCTCATTCAAGCGTGATCTCGATAGATACGGTTACAGAGTAGTCGGCAAGATTGATAGAAGAGATTACGATCGTTCGGTCGTCTTAGACCGTTATGATAACCGCTACACTCGTATTCGCACGCCAGAAAATAATATTGTGACGGTGATTAGTGACACGTTGCAGATCATTAATATTTTAAATAGGTAAAGCTTGGTTTTTATTCATTTAATAAATCAACCATAAAAAAAGATGCCATTAGGGCATCTTTTTTATTTTTTACTACTAAGCCGTGTCTTCAATTCACTCGATAGTTATCTAAATGGGCTAAAAACAGCTAAATTTTGCCAAACATCGTCAAATAGCTGGTTAATATCCCGATATTATCTGCACTATTTTCCTCTTTTGACGGCAATTTATCTCATTTTTATCACCATTTTTGAAATGAAGACACGCCCTAAAAATAACCGTTAAGCTAAAACATCACCAACGACACAAGCATCCGGTAAGGTAACGACTGTTAAGCCCGTCTTTGGCTCACCAGTTGATAGTACCATGCCTTCTGAGATACCAAATTTCATCTTACGCGGTGCAAGGTTGGTCACACAAACGACCTTTTTATCAACCAATTGCTCTGGCTCATAAAACTTACGGATACCGCTGAACACGTTGCGTGGCTTGTCTTCGCCAACATCTAGCGTAAACTGTAAAAGCTTGTCAGCGCCTTCGACGTGGTTACAGGCTAAAACGTGTGCCACTTTCATCTCAACTTTGGCAAAGTCGTCAATACCAATGTAGTCAGTTTGCTCAGCGTCTGCATTGGCTTCTGGTGCTGCATTTTTTGCTGCTGGCTTGCTGTTTGTGATAGAAGCTGGCGCATCTACTTGTGAGAGAGAAGCTTTTGAGTCTTCAACCATGGCTTCAATATCTTTTTCTTCGATACGCTGCATCAGTGGTTTGAACCTATTGATTTTATGTCCAAGTAACCACTGGTTACGGCTAGCGAAATCTAAGCTGTCAATGTTTAAGAATTCTTTGGCATTATTGGTCAGCTCAGGTAGTACAGGCGCAAGGTATACCATCAATTGACGGAAGATATTAATCGCGACCGAGCAGACGTCTTGAACTTCTTGTTCAGTGCCTTCTTGCTTAGCAAGCGACCATGGTTTTTTCTCGTCAATATACTCATTGGCTTTATCTGCACACTGCATGATTAAGCGCATGGCACGTGAGAATTCGCGGTTTTCATAGGCAGCAGCAATCTCATCACCCGTTTTGGTGATGTCTTCTAACAGTTCTGGCTCTGCACAAACTTCTGACAGCATGCCGTCGTATTTCTTAATCAAGAACCCAGCACTACGACTGGCGATATTGACCACTTTACCAACCAGATCAGAGTTGACCTTTTGCATAAAGTCTTCTAAATCTAGATTGATATCTTCGACTTTGTCAGACAGTTTACTGGCGAAGTAATAGCGCAGGTACTCAGGGTGCAAATGCTCAGCGTACGTTTCGGCCTTGATAAAGGTACCGCGTGACTTACTCATCTTCTCGCCATTGACCATCAAGAAGCCGTGGGCAAAGACGCCTGTTGGTGTACGATACTCACTACCTGCAAGCATCGCCGGCCAAAATAAAGCATGGAAGTAAACGATATCTTTACCGATGAAGTGATAGACCTCGGTTTTGTGCTCGTTTTCTTGTGCCCAGTAATGGTCAAAATCAAGCGCTTGGTCTGTACCTGCACGCTTATCGCATAGGTTTTTAAAGCTTGCCATATAGCCGACAGGCGCATCTAGCCATACATAAAAATACTTGTCTGGCTCATCGCTTGGGGTATCTGGAATTTGAAAGCCAAAATAAGGCGCATCACGTGAGATGTCCCAAGTCGCTAGGCCTGCCTCAAACCACTCTTGCAATTTATTAGCCACTGACGTTTGCAAACGGTTGTCACTGCGTGTCCAGTCTTTTAAGAATTGCTCAAACTCTGGCAAATTGAAGAAATAATGCTTAGAGGTTTTGAGTACAGGCGTTGAACCAGACAGCGTAGACTGTGGATTTTTAAGTTCGGTGGCATTGTATGTGGTGCCGCATACTTCACAGTTATCACCATATTGGTCTGGACTATCACATTCAGGACAGGTGCCTTTGACAAAGCGATCGGCTAAAAATAACTGCTTTTCAGGATCGAATAACTGCTCAACGTCTTTAGTGCTGATGTGTCCAGCGCTACTAAGACGACGATAAATAAGCTCAGAAAACTCTTTATTCTCTTCTGAATGAGTAGAGTGGTAATTATCAAAATTAATCAAAAACTTAGAAAAATCAGCTTCATGTGATGCTTTCACTGACGCAATCTGTTCTTCTGGTGTAACGCCATTGGCTTCTGCTTTTAGCATGATGGCGGTACCGTGTGCATCATCTGCACAGACATAAGTGACCTGATGGCCTTGCGCTTTCATCGCACGTACCCAAATGTCTGTCTGAATATATTCTACAAGATGCCCCAAATGGATATAGCCATTGGCGTAGGGCAGCGCACTGGTTACTAGAATCTCACGCACTTTCATCACCTATATTTTTATATAAACGGGTTAGTTATCAAACGTCTTAAGCAGCTAATGGCTATTGGACGCGATGTTATCAATGCTAAAAACTTCCAAAAATAATGAAAATTTAAAAAGTGTGCCTATGATACCGTAATTCGGCTAAATTTGTGATATTCCTTGGTAATTACTTCTCATTCGTTAGGTATCCACTAACCATAAACAATAGGCTTGCATTGAATTTAGACGTTATCAGCTGGCCATAAAAAACCCACTGAGCAATCGCTAAGTGGGTTTTTGGTTAGGTACTGTTGTTTAGACTTTATTATTAAAAATTAAAATGAACCAAACATAGTACCTAAAGTGATAACAGTGACGACCGCTACCAGTGGAATAGCCATTGTGACCATGGCAACGTTTAGATATGACTGCTTATGGGTCAGACCACAAATCGCTAGCAAGGTGATAACCGCACCACTGTGTGGCAAGGTATCTAAACCACCAGCTGCCATGACAGCGACTCGATGCATCAGCTCTGGATCGATGCCAGCATTTACAGCCATTCTGAGATAGTCTTCACCCAAAGTGGATAGAGCAATACTCAAACCACCAGACGATGAACCGGTAATACCCGCCAGCGTGGTCATTGCGACCGCTTCTGAGATGAGTGGGTTTTCAGGGCTTAGGTTCAAGATGCTATCACGAATGATAAGGAAGCCTGCCAACGAGGCGATGACAGCACCATAACCGACTTCCGATGCCGTGTTGAAAATCGGCAACATAGAGTCGTAAGTACCACGGTTAATGGTTTTTTGTAGATTGTTCCAATGTCCGATACGTAGCAAGATTAATACCACACAAGCCACAACCAATGAGAGAATAATTGACCATAATCCGAGTGAGCCTGCGATATTCAAGTCAGGAAACTGTGTCTGTAGAGCGCTAAAGTCTATCGATGGAAAGATAGCGTACGTTAATACAGCGTTTAAACCGATGACCAATATTAGCGGAATCATCGCAACGGTAAATGAGGTGTGATGCGTGTTTAATGCTTCAGTTTCTTTTGCAGTTGAACTGATACCGCCCACATCCTCTTCATCATGCTGACCATAGCCTTCACCTGCTGCATTGGCTTTTCTGGCTCGTGACTGCAACCACAACCAACCACCAATAAACATCACTAGACCGCCGATAATACCCAAAATAGGCGCGGCAAATACGTTGGTATTGTAATAAGGAATTGGAATGGCATTCTGAATGGCAGGCGTACCTGGCAATGCTGTCATGGTAAAGGTAAATGAGCCCAAAGCAATCGCTGCTGGTATCAAGCGCTTAGGAATATCGGCAGCTTTGAACAAGTCTTTGGCGATTGGATAAATAGCAAATGCCACGACGAATAATGACACACCGCCATAGGTCAAAATAGCACAGACTAAGATAACGGCTAAAATGGCTTTGCTAGCACCAAGCTTTTCGACCACAGTATTGGCAATCGCTGTCGCTGCACCAGAATCTGCCATCAAACGCCCAAAGAGCGCGCCCAATAAGAAAATAGGGAAGAATTTCAGTAGAAATCCACTCAAAGCACCCATGAAGACATCGGTATAGGCGGGAATACTGCTTAAAAAGTCACCTGAAAGAAATACGGCTAATGTCGCCATAATCGGTGCTAAGATCAGCACAGAATAACCGCGATAAGCAAAAAACATGAGTAACAATAAGGTAATGACAATAGCAAGCGTACTAAACATGATGGCCCTCCTTGGCAAAAAAATAAGGCAGCGAGTATGCCGTGCTTATCCATATAGGTCAATAAAATTAATCAAAACAGGTCTATTTCGTCTGTTTTATCAAACATAAATCTAGACTCATGTGCTATCCATCATTAATATCTTACCGATCTATATACTGCACAGCGTTGACTCACATGCGCTGACTGTTATTTTATAGTCGCTACGAAAATAATATGTTAAGTTAGCACAAGTGTTTCACGCATGATATAGCGATATAAAATGTATTGTTATGGATGACAATATAAAATACAATGTTTTCCATTTATTAGGTGCAGTAAACAGTAATTGCTCTCAAATATGATAATCGTTCAACATAGCTCTAACTATAATTTTTACAACCAAACATTAAATTTACAAGGAATGTGAATATGTTTAGTGCCATCACCAATATGAGCGTGCAGCTAGTCAATCGCTATCTACCATCCCCATTCGTATTTTCGATCGTTTTGACCCTCATCGCGTTTGCGGTGGGACTGGCTATTACTGGCCAAGATATGATTGCTATGGCAGGGCACTGGGGCAATGGATTATGGTCATTACATAGCTTTGCCATGCAAATGGCATTGGTCCTAGTGACAGGCTACGCATTTGCCAGCGCACCATTCATTCAGCGTTTGTTAGACAACCTTGCCAGTAGAGTGCATTCTCCTACGACCGCTATTATCGTATCGACCTTGGTTGGTCTGGTCGGTTCATGGATAAACTGGGGGTTTGGTCTTATCATCGGGGCTATCTTTGCGAAAGCCTTGGCAAAGAAAGTCGCTAATGTCGATTATCCGCTATTGGTCGCTGCTGCTTACTCAGGTTTCGTGATTTGGCATGGCGGTTTTTCAGGTTCGATACCGCTGACACTTAGCTCTGGCGGTGATACGCTGCTGACGCTATCAGGCAATACCATGACCGAAGCGGTACCTCTGTCACAGACGGTATTTGCAGGCTATAACTTGTTGCTAGTAGGTTTGCTCATCATTATTTTGCCACTCGTCAATCGCTTTATGCATCCCAAAAACCCTACGGTTATCGATCCTAAGTTGATAAAACAAGAAGTATATGTCGCGCCTCAGAGAGACACGCCGGCACAAAAACTAGATGACAGCCGTATTATTGCTGTTATCCTATTGGCCTTGGCGCTGATGTACTATATCAGCGAGTTTGGTAGTAACGGTTTTAACCTCGGGCTCAACATCGTCATTGGGCTGTTTTTGTTTATAGGGTTGCTATCGCATGGCACGTTAGAGCGTTATTATCGTGCCGTACACTCAGGGATAGGTGGCATCACAGGTATTGTGCTACTGTTCCCGTTCTATGGCGGTATCATGGGCATCATGACTGGTGCGAATGCTGATGGGATTTCTATCAGTACGCAAGTGACCGAATTTTTCGTCAATTCAGCTTCTGCAGATAGCTTCCCAATCTTTGCCTTTTTAAGTGCAGGTCTGGTCAATGTCTTTGTGCCGTCAGGTGGTGGACAGTTTGCCGTACAGGGTCCTGTTATGATTCCTGCTGGCATTGAGCTAGGTGTGAATCCAGCAATCACTGCGATGGCGATAGCATGGGGTGATGCATGGACCAACATGATTCAGCCGTTTTGGGCCTTGCCATTGCTAGGTATCGCAGGTTTAGATGCTCGTGCCATTATGGGCTACTGCCTGATCGTACTGGCGGTATCTGGTGCCATTATCATGAGCGTGTTTTGGCTACTGGTATAGTTATTCCACTATAAAAATATTAGATATAAATCTACACGCGGCAGCCTTGTAATATTTTTAAATTGAATCGAATCGACTATACAAGGCTATAACGCGCAAAAAAATAAGCATGATGAGTTTTCGCTGTTAGGTCTTATTAAAAGCAACAATCAAACGGATAATTGAAATACTTAATTCAGCATTAGTTTATGCACGGATTAAAAATATAAATGACAATCATAGGAGACAAGCATGAGTCAATCAAAAATATATAGCAGTGCCGAAGAAGCGCTAAAAGGCGTCGTAACTGACGGGCAAACACTTGCTATCGGCGGTTTTGGTCTATGCGGTATTCCAGAATCGTTAATCGAAGCATTGCGTGATAGCAAGGTTAAAGGCTTGACCTGTATCAGTAATAACGCAGGCGTGGATGACTTCGGTCTTGGGCTGTTACTACAGACTCGCCAAATCAAAAAAATGATTTCATCATACGTTGGTGAAAACAAAGAATTTGAGCGTCAATATTTGGCTGGCGAGCTAGAAGTTGAGCTGACCCCACAAGGCACATTGGCTGAAAAATTGCGTTCAGGCGGCGCTGGTATCCCTGCATTTTATACCGCAACAGGCGTAGGTACACTGGTCGCCGAAGGTAAAGAGACGCGTGATTTTGATGGTCGAACTTATGTATTAGAGCGCTCATTACGTGCGGATGTGGCATTGATCAAAGCGCAAAAGGCTGATAAAGCAGGTAATCTAATCTTTAACAAAACTGCTCGTAACTTTAACCCAGACTGTGCAATGGCGGGTAAAATTACGATTGTCGAAGTCGAAGAGATTGTAGAGACAGGCACCTTTGATCCAGATGAAGTGCATCTACCGGGTATTTTTGTTCAACGTATTGTATTGAATAATAGCCCTGAAAAACGCATCGAAAAAACGACAATTAAAGCAGTGTAAGGTGCTTAAATAAAGATGTGGTCGAAGCTTGATCGTATGTGAAATTAATAGTCAGTTCTTATGTTTATGACAGTTTAGATAGCTCATCGTCTAGATGAAGAACCGTTTAAGTAAAGAGCTGCTTAGATAAATAAAAATAGAATATCGTAAAAAAATAAGGAATTTACCATGGCATGGACAAGAGAACAAATGGCGCAGCGTGCTGCACAGGAACTACAAGACGGCTATTACGTAAATTTAGGCATTGGTCTACCAACGTTGGTCGCTAACTATATTCCTGAAGGCGTGGACGTGTGGTTACAATCAGAGAACGGCTTACTAGGTATTGGCGAGTTCCCAACAGCAGATAACGTTGATGCTGACTTGATTAATGCTGGCAAGCAAACGGTCACAGCAGCGCCAGGCTCCAGCTATTTTAGCAGCTCAGAGTCTTTTGCGATGATTCGCGGTGGCCATGTCAATTTGGCGATATTGGGTGCGATGGAAGTATCAGAAAATGGCGATTTGGCCAACTGGATGATTCCAAAAAAGATGGTCAAAGGCATGGGCGGTGCGATGGATTTGGTCGCAGGTGTGCAGCGTGTGATTGTCCTAATGGAGCAAGTTAATAAACACGGCGACCCAAAAATTCTGGCCAATTGCGAGCTACCATTGACAGGCAAGGGCGTGGTTGATCGTATCATCACCGAGCTTGCAGTGTTGGATGTTACTGATAACGGGTTAAAATTGGTTGAGTTAGCAGACGGTGTTAGCTTTAAAGAGTTACAAGAAAAAACGCCAGTAAACATTATCCAGTAAACTTTGTACAGTAAGCTCTTTACTGTAATGTGATTGTCTTAACATTAATGAGCTCCATCCCTCAGATAAATACGCCACTATAATTATAGTGGCGTATTCATTCAGTTCTATTTTTATAAAAACTAACAATATTTTAGACCATTATAAGGAATATGTATGGCGACCCAATTACAACAAGATTTGACAGGCAAAGTAGCATTAGTCACTGGCTCTGCAAGTGGTATCGGACGTGACATCGCTGAGACTTATGCAAAAGCAGGTGCAGCGGTTGGTATTGCAGATATTAATCTGGAAGCGGCACAAAAAACCGTTGATGCTATTGAAGCGGCTGGCGGACGTGCTCTCGCGATTGCCATGGATGTTACGTCAGAAGATGCAGTCAACGAAGGTGTACAGCAGCTAGTAGATACCTTTGGTGGTATTGATATTCTAGTCTCTAATGCTGGTATTCAGATCATTGACCCTATTGATAAAATGGCTTTCAGCGATTGGAAAAAAATGCTCAATATCCATTTGGACGGTGCATTTTTAACGACCAAAGCAGCGATTAAGCATATGTATAAAGGCGATAAAGGCGGCACGGTCATTTATATGGGCTCTGCTCATTCGCATGAGGCCTCATTATATAAAGCCCCTTATGTGACTGCCAAGCATGGATTATTAGGTCTGTGTCGTGTATTGGCTAAAGAAGGTGCCGAGCATAAAGTACGTTCGCATGTGATTTGTCCAGGCTTTGTTAAAACACCTTTGGTAGAAAAACAAATCCCAGAGCAAGCAGCTGAAAAGGGCATCAGTGAAGAGTCGGTTATTAACGATATCATGCTGGTAAACACGGTAGACAAAGAATTTACGACGGTAGAAGACATTGCGCAATTGGCGCTATTTTTAGCAGCATTCCCAACCAATGTATTTACGGGCCAGTCTATCGTGGCCAGTCATGGCTGGTTTATGAACTAACGACTATTCTACTGACGGAATAGCCACTAGTATTCTTCTAGATTCTTATCAGATCAGCATCTTTTTTTATGTCCATTAGAGCTAATTAGATTGGCTCTTTTTTATTGCTTTTTCCTGTCTGTTTTTTGACTAATGGTTGAGATAGTTTAAGAAATAGCAGGCAGCAAACTTGGCTCACAGTAGAACATATGTAGCAAAGCTCAGTCCTACTGGCGTTGTGGTTTTTTTATGCTTGTAATTCAGCTACACTATCAAGATAAAAGGTCTGGCTAAACGCTCATATATTATATAGTCAATCCTCTATAAATTGGATACGGTGTCAGGCTCGCTTAGTCTACTACTTGTAGCACTTTCACTCGCCTTCCTTGTATTCAAATTATATTGAACCGACTATGTGGTTTATCATATCTACTATGGTGTTGAACGAGCTGTTTTAGCATACCAACCCACTTGTATAGGCAGTAATGGTCGCTATGTTTAACTTTATGAAGAAAACTCCCACTAATAAACCAGAAACGCCAGAGCAGCGCGCAGCTCGAGATAGTGCTGTGGACAAGGTATTACTTGGTTATGAAGTCGGTACGGTTAGTATCGCGACTATGGTAACGGGTCTTAATCGCGATGGTGACCAGCTCACTTTAGACTTGCGTCTACCGCAAGAGAGTAAGCCTGAAGCCATTCAGCAAGAGCTGGGTCAATTACTGCATCCGCATGGTATTACGACGATTCATATGAATGTACGTCTACCAGCGCCAGAAAAAGGCTCAGGTTCAAGTTTACCAAAGAAAATGCCAAAGACGACCAATGCTATGGACAGTCAGAGCAAGCCTGCAGCCAATCCTGATGACAATAGTAATAATGATAACAATGCTGAACCACCGATTACTAAAGCGGCACCGACACAAGCATCGTTAGCAGCACATCCGCGTATTCGCCATATTATCGTGGTGGCATCGGGTAAGGGCGGCGTCGGCAAATCGACAACGACAGTTAATATCGCGTTGGCATTACAAAAGCTTGGTAATCGTGTTGGTGTGCTGGATGCTGACATTTATGGTCCTAGTATGCCTACGATGTTGGGCGTTGCCGATGTGAAGCCACAACTAGAGAACGAGCAATTCGTGCCTGTTGATGCACATGGCATAGCGATGCTGTCAATTGGTAGCTTACTCGATGGCGATAATACGCCTGTCGCATGGCGTGGACCGAAAGCGACTGGTGCTTTGATGCAGCTTTATAATCAAACCAACTGGCCACAGCTAGATTATTTGGTGATTGATATGCCACCCGGTACTGGCGATATACAGCTAACATTGGCACAGCGCATTCCAGTCACCGGAGCCGTGATTGTGACGACACCGCAGCATGTTGCACTACTTGATGCGCAAAAAGGTATCGAGATGTTCAATAAAACTCATATTCCTGTGCTTGGTGTGGTTGAAAACATGGCGCTACACACTTGTAGTAATTGTAATCATACCGAAGCTATCTTTGGTACCGGTGGCGGCGAAAAAATCGCTGAACAATATCATGTACCATTATTAGGACAGTTACCTTTAGCCAGCGGTATTCGTGCTCAAGTGGATAAAGGCGAACCAAGTGTATTGGCCGATGATGAGTTTGCGCCATATTATTTGAGCATTGCTAAAAATATCGAAACCAATATTAATAAATTCGCAAAGCCTGTCGATGATAAGCGAATTTTCTGATAGTTATTCAGTGTAGATGTCTCAATCTCAACGCTTAACATTTGGTATATATGGAATGAGGGTATTGAGAGTTGTCTAATCATCGATTTGATTTATCCACCTAATAGTGTGGTGGATTTTAAAGTCGTCGCTACCCTATAAATTGAGTCATCAATTCCGTATAATCGTCGCTATTAAATATTTGCTAAGGAATAACAATGTCTATCAAATCTGATCGCTGGATTCGTAAAATGGCCGAAGAGCATGGCATGATTGAGCCATTTGAAGCGGGTCAAGTACGCTTTAACGATGCTGGCGAGCGTTTGGTGAGCTATGGTACGTCAAGCTATGGTTATGACGTGCGCTGTGCCCCTGAGTTTAAAGTATTCACCAACGTACATTCAGTCGTCGTTGATCCTAAGAACTTCGATGAAAAAAGTTTTATTGATATCGTTGGTGACGAATGTATCATTCCGCCAAATTCATTTGCATTGGCTCGTACCATGGAATATTTCCGTATTCCACGTGATGTATTGACTATTTGCCTAGGTAAATCAACGTATGCGCGTTGCGGTATTATCGTCAACGTGACGCCGCTTGAGCCAGAGTGGGAAGGGCACGTCACTTTAGAGTTTAGTAATACCACCAATCTACCAGCACGTATCTATGCCGGAGAAGGTGTGGCACAAATGCTTTTTTTCCAAAGTGATGCTGATGACGTTTGTGAGACCAGTTACAAAGATCGCGGCGGTAAATACCAAGGTCAGCGTGGTGTGACACTACCAAGAACCTAGATTAGGTCTTAGGCGATACGCAGCACAAAAAAAGCCAGTCATATTTTATATGACTGGCTTTTTTATATAGAAAAATCGACTACTTTAAGACTTTTAAACCTGCTTTATTATCACGTTTTGGCTTGGGCGCAGCAGTAGAGACTGTCTTAACCGTCACGTCTGAGTCGTCTTCAGGTACGTAATTATCATATTCGTTAGGATCAAAGAACATACCCTGTGAGTTCTCTTTTGCATAGATACCCAATACGGCAGTCAATGGCACCCAAATTTCTTGCGATACACCACCGAAGCGGGCACTGAAGTTAATATAGTCATTTCCCATACTCATATTACCAGTTGCACGGCTAGCAATATTGAGCACGATACGACCATCTTGCACATGCTCTCTTGGAATCTGTACTTCTTCAGCAGTGGCATCAACCATTAGATACGGGGTAAGTGCGTTGTCTTCTATCCACTGATATAGTGCGCGCACCATATAGGGACGTGTTGGAGTAATAGAGGTGGTTTCGCTCATTTGATGATTTCCTATACGAATTATTTTTAATAGTGAACAGATACTTCTTGGAGTAGCTTGTTCATTGAAAAAACCTAAATAAATATTACTTAACTTCTATTCTAATAATTTTCTATTCTAAGCCAGCTGTCTAATCAACGCACACTTTTTTGAAAGCTATCACGTTCAAAGACACGCTTTTGATAATCAAATAATGGACGACTAATGGCACGAGGCAGTTCGATATTCATCTCTTCAAGTCGCCACAATAACGGTGCTAATAGTATGTCACACCAGCCAAATTCATCTGCCATAAAATAGGGCTTATGGGCAAACAAAGGCGATAAGGTAATCAGCGAGTCACTCAGCTGTTTCTTGGCAACCACTGCTTGTGCTTTATTAAAGCTATCTGGATGTACGAGTAGGCGCTTACCAAGTGAGAGCCAATCACGCTGAATACGCCACGCTAACTGTCTGAACTGTGCACGCTCTTGCGGGGTATCAGGCAGGAGCTTGTTTGTATGATAGCGTTCTTCGAGATACTCAAAGATGACATTGATCTCATAGAGTGCAATTTCTCGCTGCTGTAATACAGGCAAGGTATGATAGGGGTTTAGCTCAGTCAAATCTTCAGGGCGCTCAGAATGTAAGCGAGACAAATAGTAAGCGAGCTTTTTTTCTTCAAGTAATAGGCGTACCACATGACTGTCGTAGCCATCATCAGCATACAAAATCAGCTGACTACTTGGAATGTCGTTCGCATCAATCATGAAAGCCTAATGTTAATAGTAAAGACTATCATCGTAAACAAAGTTGACCTGATTATCAAGGCAACGTACGTAAACATTGCTTGTGAGCGCTTTATTTGTCTACTTCTTTGGCGATAGCGCTACTATTTAATGGTTTATCAGAATAGAAAAAGGCATTACCGAAGTAGTGCCTAATGTCATGCTCGTTTTTTATGTTTCTACTACTATCTTATTTTACGTCTTTCCAGAATTCTTTGTTCAGTAAGTAAACTGGGATGAGGAGTACTAGTAAGAATAGAATCACAAAGAAACCAATCACTTGACGGTCATGGCGAGCAGGTTCACCCATCCATGCCATGAAGTTAACCAAGTCACCAACTTCGCTCTCAAACTCTTCTGCACTCAATTTTTCTTGCATATTATGCAAGACGTGAGGCATAGCAGCGTTTTTAAGCACTAGGTTATTAGCGCCCCAAGGACGGTTTGGATCTTCATAAAACGACAGTAGGTAAGTATATACCCAATCATCGCCGCGTAGTCTTGTCTCAAGCGACAAATCCGGAGGCGCAGCACCAAACCAAGATGCTTGAATATCAGGATCAATCTCAGCAGTGATATGGTCACCGATTTGATCGGTGGTGACCATCAGATACTTTTCAACCAACTCAGGCGGTATTTCTAAATCTTTGGCAATGCGCGAATGACGAACATACTTGGCTGAGTGACACCCAGCACAGTAGTTCATAAAGATTTTAGCACCGTTTTGTAGTGAACCCTTATTGGTAAAATCAATAGGAGCTGTACTACAAGCCAGATGTTCATCAACGCCATCGGCATTAGTGAACGTACCACAGCCACTACCTTCGGCCATTGCGGTACCAGCAGTCAAGGTTAATGCCGCGCCCAAGCCTAGAGCAGCTAGGGATTTAATTAGCGTGTTCATTAGTGACCTCCGGTAACGCGTTCTGGTGGCTGTTTACACTTCTCAATAGCAGTGTAGAACGGCATCAATAAGAAGAATAAGAAATACAAGACCGTAAATATACGAGCCATTAAAGTTGCTGTTGGGGTCGTTGGTGTTGCACCCAAGTAGCCTAGTACGACAAAGCTAATAGCGAATACTGTTAAAGCAATCTTAGACAATATGCCTTTATAGCGTATAGAACGTACTGGTGATCTATCCAACCATGGTATCAAGAATAGTACGGCAATTGCAGCACCCATCGCGACCACACCACCTAGCTTATCAGGAACTGCACGTAAAATAGCGTAGAACGGCGTGTAGTACCATACTGGTGCAATATGTGCTGGTGTTTTCAGTGAGTTCGCTGTCTCAAAGTTTGGTGGCTCAAGGAAGAAACCGCCGCCTTCTGGGAAGAAGAATACCACTGCAAAGAAGCAGATGAAGAACACAACAATACCAACCATGTCATGCACAGTGTAGTACGGATGGAATTCGATACCGTCTAATGGCACACCATTTTTATCTTTTAGCTTTTTAATGTCAATGCCATCAGGGTTGTTCGAACCCACGTGATGCAGTGCCACCAAATGCATAAATACTAAGCCTACCAGTACTAATGGAATAGCAACAACGTGTAGAGCAAAGAAACGGTTTAGCGTAATGCCAGAGATAATATAATCACCACGTACCCATTCAGCAAGACCATCGCCGATCACAGGTAGGGCAGCAGGAAGGTTCAAAATAACCTGTGCACCCCAGAATGACATGTTACCCCAAGGTAATAGATAACCAAAGAAGCCTTCTGCCATTAGCGCTAGGTAAATACCCATACCGATGAGCCAAATAAGCTCACGCGGTTTTTGGTATGAACCATATAGTAATGCGCGGAACATATGCAAATATACCACGACGAAGAACGCTGATGCGCCAGTCGAGTGCATATAACGAATGAGCCAACCGCCTTTTACATCACGCATGATGTATTCAACAGAGGCAAACGCCCCTTCGGCACTTGGGTTATACATCATCGTCAGCCAAATACCAGTCACCAATTGGTTAACCAGTACAATCATTGACAATACGCCAAAGAAGTACCAAAAGTTAAAGTTCTTTGGTGCATAGTACTTTGACATATGGTATTCATAGGTTTCGGTCGCTGGGAAGCGAGCGTCCACCCAATGCATTAACTTTTTACCCATACTCATATTAAGCCTCCCCAACCGTCAAGATGGTACCATCCATGTTGTACTCTGGAATAGGTAAATTAAGCGGTGCTGGAACGCCACTAAAGACGCGACCGGCTAAGTCATATTTAGACCCATGACACGGGCAGAAAAATCCACCAAACCAGTCATTACCACCCAAATCAGCTGCACCAACATCAGGACGATAGTTCGGTGCACAGCCTAGATGCGTACAAACGCCTTCGACGACCAACACAGTTGGTTCTAAAGAGCGAGTAGGATTGGTACAGTATTCAGGCTGTAACGATGCTGCAGACTCAGGATCAGACAATAATGGCTTGACTGATTCTAGTCCTGCAATCATCTCTTCGGTACGTTTAACCACATAGATAGGTTTACCACGGTATTTGACAACAATCATCTGTCCTGCTTCGATAGAACCAATGTCTTGGGTCACTGCAGCCCCTGCAGCCTCAGCTTTAGCGCTTGGATACCAAGAACGGACAAAAGGTGTTGCCACAGCAGCGACTCCAACTGCACCAATCGCGGCAGTTGAGGCAATAAGAACTCTACGGCGTTGTACATTAACGCCTTCGGCTTGGCTCATTAATACTTCCTCCAGGTGAATGAAATGGGATTATCCCACACTGGGTTTGTGACTTATAAAATATATAATATCAAGCCACTTTGGCTATGCCTAATTTTGCTAATTGTTGCTATTCTAAGCTATTTCGGTGATAAAATAAATTATTGCGTTAAAAATAAAGCAACCTTAATAGGATATATTATAAGGTTGAAAGTGATAACCTAAGTAAAGTAGATGGTTTATCACTATCTGGACTCTGTTTTCTAGCAAGGATTATAAATGCGGATGACCTTATAATTAATAAGGATATTTAGCAATAGCGAATGATACTTGAAATTAAGGTAACTTTCACTATCTAACTGCTTTGTAAGTCGCTATAAACGAATAATCACCACTTTGTACAATCAAGTGGTGATTATTTTTTAATATTTAACTGCTTACCACTATAAATGCTCATCAAATAAGCACTTATCAAAGAATCTAAAACGAATACTTAACCCTCTAGCGTACTCCAGCGTTCAAGCTTGTTCATCATCTCGTCTTCGATAGTCAATAGACGCTCACTAGCAGCAGTCGCCGCATCAAAGTCGGTATTGAACCAAGAGCCATCAGCTAACTTTTCTTGTAGATCATTTTGTTCAGTTTCTAATGCCGCGATTTCTTTTGGCAAATTGTCTAGTTCGCGCTGGTCATTAAAGTTAAGCTTCTTGGCTGCTTTATTGGGTTTTGCGGCTGTTGGTTTACTGGCTACTTTACTTGCTGCATTATTGGCCGGTGCTCTAGCAGCGTGTGCAGCTTCCGCACGGGTTTTTTGTACCAGATACTCTTGATAACCGCCAACGTATTCACTAACAGTGCCTTTGCCATCTTCATCTTCGCCGAAGACCCATGTTGAGGTAACGACGTTGTCCATAAATGAACGATCATGACTGATGAGCAAAATCGTACCACCAAAGCTGGCAACTGACTCTTCTAATAGCTCAAGTGTTGCCATATCCAAATCGTTGGTTGGCTCATCAAGTACCAGAATGTTTGCAGGCTTCAATAATTGCTTGGCAAGTAGGACGCGGTTACGCTCACCACCTGATAATGCTTTGACAGGTGTACGTGCACGCTCTGGGGCAAACAAGAAGTCTTGCAAATAGCTCATGATGTGTGTCTTACGACCACCCACTTCTACAAAATCCGAGCCTTCTGAGACGTTTTGCGCCACACTGGCTTCAAGGTCTAACTGATCACGCAACTGATCGAAGAATGCGATTTTTAGATTAGTTCCTAATTCAACGCTACCAGACTTGGTGACTTCGTCATCAGACATATCCAGTAGGGCTTTAATAAGGGTGGTTTTACCAGCACCGTTAGGTCCAACAATACCGATTTTATCGCCGCGCATGATAGTCGTCGTAAAGTTTTCAACCAATACATTACCGTCATACTCAAGATGTAAGTTTTTAACTTTACAGACGAGCTTACCGCTTTTCTCGCCTTGACCCATCGTGATGTTGACATTACCAACTTGCTCACGGCGATCGCTACGCTCTTCACGTAAAGCTTTTAGCTCACGGACACGGCCTTCATTACGGGTACGACGGGCTTTAATACCTTGACGAATCCAAACTTCTTCTTGTGCCAGTTTTTTATCAAAGTTAGCGTTATTTTTTTCTTCAGCCAGTAACTGTAGCTCTTTTAGCTCTTGATAGCGTGCATAACCACCTTCACCTTGAGTGACGTCATAGCTGGTCAATTGACCACGATCCAGCTCGATGATGCGCGTCGATAGTTTGTTAACGAATGCTCTATCATGGGTGACGAATAACAATGTCAGACCTTGCCAATCTAATAAAAAGCGCTCTAACCATTCAATACTATCAACATCTAAATGGTTGGTTGGTTCATCGAGAAGCAGTACATCAGGTTTGGTTACCAACGAGCGTGCCAGTAGTACACGGCGCTTACGGCCACCTGATAATGAAGACAAATCATCGTCTGGGTTAAGCCCCATGGTTTTGATAAGGCGGGTTGCTTCGCGCTCTAGATCCCAGCCATGTACGGCATCGATATCATGTTGCAAATCAGCCATACGCTCGCAAGCATCCATATCGCCATTCGCACATAAGTCAGTTTGGGCGTTATAGTTGATAAGCAGATCGGCCGTGCGGCGGCTGCCACCCATAACGATATCCAAAATACGTCCGCTGGTTTCAGGAACGTCTTGTTCTAGCATCGCAACACGTACGCTACTATTGATAATGACTTCGCCACTATCAGGTTGTAAGGTGCCGCTAATCAGCTTAAATAGAGTGGATTTGCCTTCGCCATTACGGCCAATTAGACAGACGCGCTCGCCTGCTTCGATAGCAAAATCAATGCCATCAAGTACAGGAGCGACGCCAAATGCAAGGTGAATATCTTTTAAATGTATCAGTGCCATAGAATATCTTAAGCTTATATAATAGTGAGGTAGGGGTTGTTGCAGAATTGCTAGCAGTATAACATGCCACTACGTGACTGTAGTGCGTGTAAATAGTTTTATACACACTATTTATAGCCACCATTTTAAAAGTCTTGTTTTTTAATAGCGGTAATATATCGGTTACCCATTTGCTTGTGTAACCAATCCTACTAGCTTTATATTTACGATAACTCAGAGAAAGACATGAATCAATCTAACACTCAAGACAACGCTAAAAAAGACGACGCAGCTATGCAGGTTGATTTACAAACGCAACAAATTATGGACCTGCAAATGAGCATGGCGCATCTTGAGATGACAGTAGAGAGACTCGATGCAGTGATTGCACGTCAAGATAAGGATCTTCAGACATTACAGCGACAGTTGCAGCTGATTTATAAGCAAGTGGATAGTCAAGATACAGAAACTGGCATTGCACCATTTGATGTGATGGCAGACAGACCGCCTCATTATTGATATATATATAAATGTTGAACCGTTAATAAAATTATATTCACGTATTTATATAAAGGTGATATATGATGACTATCTGGTCATAATGAAGAAATAATGTATTCTTATAGTTGTTTTAATGTTCGAAAATCATTACTATTCTCCATCTCGGATGCTGCTTACTCGTCAAAAATGGGTAAAGCAGTAAAACAATGTGGACGTTTGGAGACATATATGCGCAACACCTTTCATTTAAAAACTCTTACAGTAGCTGTTGCTGCACTTTCTATTACTAGCATTGCTAGTGCTGCCGGTCTTGATCGCTCAGGTCAGGATGTCACCGCATTTCTACAAGACGGCACCTATGCCGAAGCCGTCTATACTTATATCGATGCTGATGTGACAGGTAATGACGTCTCAGGTAATAAAATTGGTGATATCGCTGAGTCTTATGATTTCTTTCGTTATGGCGTAAAAGCAGACGTTAATGATACTTTTAGTGTTGGTATCTTATATGATGAGCCTTTTGGTGCTGCGGCTGACTATAGTGGTGACAATAACTTCGTCGACCAAAATACCGCTTCACCTAGAAATGGTGAAGGTACAAATGTAGAAGTACGTACTGAAAGCATTACGGGTATCATTGGTGCAAAGTTCGGCGAAAATAAGAACTACCAAGTATATGGTGGTCCAGTGGCGCAGCGCGTAGAAGCTGATGTAAAGCTGCGCGGTCCAGCTTATAGTGCTGCTAATGGCTATACGACTCATATTGGTACAGATCAAGAGTATGGCTATATTGCTGGTATTGCATACAGCAAACCTGAAATTGCATTGAAAGCTGCTTTAACCTATCGCTCAGAAATCGAGCATACAGCTGATGCTGCTGAAAGTTATCCTGCAGTAGCAAGCTTCCCTGGATATGGCCCAAGATCAGGTGATATTGATATTACTACCCCTGAGTCAGTAAACTTTGATTTCCAGACTGGTATTAATCCTACGACTTTAGTCACAGCAAAAGTACGTTGGGTACCATGGAGTGATTTTTCAATTGTACCGTCATTATATAATGACGTTAGCAAGTTGAACCCTGCCTATCAACCAGATGGCCTACCATTGGTAAGCTATGATGAAGATCAGTGGCAAGTAGAACTGGGTATGGCTAAACGTTTAGCACCAGCTTTAGCAGTAAGTGGTACCGTTGGGTGGGATAGTGGTGCTGGTAATCCTGTGACCTCTTTAGGCCCTACAGAAGGTTATTATAGTGCTGGTTTAGGTGCTAAGTATAATGTCACTGAAAACTGGGCAATCTCGGCTGGTGGTAAATATTTGTGGCTTGGTGATGCTGATGGTCAAGTGCCAACTGGTGATACTGTTGCTACCTTTGAAGACAATGATGGCTTTGTACTTGGTGTAAAGGTTTCTTACCAAGCGCTATAAATCATATGTCCATTATACTGTTAAAGGTATAATTTAGCGGCGAAAAAAAACGACTCATAATGGGTCGTTTTTTTGTGCGTGCATTACTATTTTTAAGGAAAGTAATTGCTATCTTTGTGTGCTTAACTACTGCTGATTCCGTATCTAGCTGCCGTATACAAGCAATTCTAATATTATTTAAATGACAATCATATCTTAAAAACATATACCAGTATTATATTTATATGCTATTTGTACTGTCCAGTCATAATGGGGAAATAAAGCACTTTAATTGTTGTTTTAGTGTCAAAAAGGCATTAGTATTCAACTTAGGACACGACTTTGATAACTTCAATGTTAAGCGCAATAATGCTATATGTTGATTGTTAAAGTAGTAATACAACAAGGACCGTTGGAGATACACAATGCGCAATCACTTTCATTTGAAAACCCTCGCAGTAGCAATTGCTACTCTTTCTATAGCCAGCGTCACAAATGCAGCTGGACTCGATCGTTCAGGTCAAGATGTCACCGCCTTTTTTCAAGATGGCACCTATGCTGAAGCCGTTTATACCTACATCGATGCTGATGTGAGTGGTTACGACAGTGCTAATACTAATCCTTCTCAAAATGCTTATGAACGTGGTGACAAGACTGGTGATATTGCTGAAGCCTATGACTTTTTCCGCTATGGTGTAAAAGCCGATATCAATGATACTTTTAGTGTTGGTGTCTTATATGACGAACCTTTTGGCGCGGCGGCTGAATACACTCAAAGCAACTTCGTATCGCAAGGGGATATAGACGCTTCTATTTCTTCTATTACTAATGGCGCAGCTCCGAGTCTAGCAGCAGCACAGGCTGGGATCGGTGCACTTGCTGCAGGAGAGGCAGCTGGTGCACTAACTCCAGCACAGCAAGCTCAATTAGATGGGTTGCGTGGAGCAGTGGCAGTAGCACAAGCTGAGGCTGGTAATGCTGGCGAAAATACCAATGTTGAAGTTCGTAGCCAAAGCCTAACAGGCATGCTTGGCATGAAGTTTGGTGCTAACAAAAACTTCCAAGTATATGGTGGTCCAGTTGCACAGCGTATTCAAGCAGAAACTAAATTGCGTGGATTGGCTTATGGTCCTGCTAGTGGCTACACCTCAACCAGTAATCCTGATATGGACTATGGTTACATAGCAGGTATTGCCTATAGTAAGCCCGAAATTGCACTAAAAGCAGCACTGACGTACCGTTCTGAGATTGAACACAATGTAGATATCGCTGAGAGTTACCCATTAGTAGCTATCAGAGCCGTAGCAGCAGGAGCGACTGCAGAACAGGCCACGGCATTATCAAATAGAGCAAGTAACTATGAGATTACCACACCTAAATCAGTCAACTTTGATTTTCAAACTGGTATCAATCCTACGACATTAGCGACGGCAAAAGTACGTTGGGTACCGTGGAGCGATTTCGTGATTACACCACCACTTTATAATGATACTAGTAAAATAAGTTATGGCCCTGATGGTCTAAACTTGGTTGAGTATACTGACGATCAGTGGCAAGTAGAGCTTGGTTTAGCTAAACGTGTAGCACCAGCACTAGCAATCAGTGGAACGGTTGGTTGGGACAGTGGCGCTGGTGATCCAACGACATCGTTAGGCCCTGTTGAAGGTTACTATAGCGTTGGTCTTGGTGCTAAGTACAATTTCACTGAGAACTGGGCCGTATCAGCTGGTGGTAAATATCTGTGGTTCGGTGATGCAAAAGGACAGTTACCTAGTGATAAATTGGTTGCTGACTTCCAAGACAATGATGGTTTCATCGCTGGTCTAAAA
Organism: Psychrobacter sp. TPE 89C; assembly: GCF_055522395.1. Classification (NCBI taxonomy): domain Bacteria; kingdom Pseudomonadati; phylum Pseudomonadota; class Gammaproteobacteria; order Moraxellales; family Moraxellaceae; genus Psychrobacter; species Psychrobacter sp. TPE 89C. The sequence goes on along the minus strand of NZ_JBVFXW010000003.1, from coordinate 24,917 downwards.
GTTTCCTATCAAGCAAAATAGTATTAACTGTTGTGTAGTAAAAAAAGCGACCATCTAAAGGTCGCTTTTTTATGGCGTGTTTTATATGGACTTTCTTATAAAGAGTTTAATAACGAATAATAGGACATGCTGTTCAGTGAAAAAATGCTGATTGCTGCAATCGTTATGAGTAAATATAGGGTAAGTGATAAATTACTGTGGTTAGGTAGACTGAAGCTATAGAGGGGGTTTAAGGTAAGCTATCGAGTTTCAGCTTGTATGCTATGCGGGGTTATCTGAGAACTATAGCGCTACGATTGGATACTATACGAGTTATTGATGGAATCTTTACATGACAGTCTGCAAGATCAGTTACCCATTGCTTTTATTCTCTCACAAAGAAAATAGAGGTATTGGCACTGTCGTTATAGTAATTTGGCATTGCCAACATACGGCAGGTTCCGAGGGATAAGCTCAAAAGGAGTTGATTTAGGTTCTAGTTACTTTTCACTTTTGCATTAATTGTAGTCAACAAAAAACCTCGCCATGATTGGCGAGGTTTTTTTATTGCAGTAAGCTAAAAGTGCTAAACAAGTTTACTTGTTTAGGTTCAGCTCCATCTCTTCGAACTTAGCAGATACTGAAGGTCTTGGACCACCAGTCATAATACTAACAGCAAAGATTGCGATGGTACTTAATACAAAGCCTGGAACGATAGCATATAACCAGCTATTCAATGCCATACCATTCATCTGGAATGGACCATATATCCATAGGATGACGGTCAAAGCACCAATGACCATACCGGCAACCGCACCATTGCGGTTCATACCACGCCAGATCAAGCTAAATATAACCAATGGTCCAAATGCGGCACCAAATCCAGCCCATGCATTAGATACAAGGCTTAGTACAGAGCTTTCAGGATTAGAGGCAAGTAAGATTGATACTAAAGCAACAGCGACTACAGAAATACGTCCAACCAATACTTGGCGAGCTTCTGGTGCATCTTGATCAAAGAACAATTTGTACACATCTTTGGTTAGTGAGCTTGATACCACCAATAGCTGTGAAGAAATCGTACTCATAATAGCGGCTAAAATAGCGGCTAATAGGAAACCTGATACCAGTGGATGGAATAAAAACTGAGTGAATACTAAAAAGATAGTTTCAGGATCGTCTAGTGTCATCGCAGTTTTTTGTACATAAGCGCGACCAGCAAAACCAGTCATCAATGAACCTACAAGACTAACTACCATCCAGCTCATACCGATATTACGCGCAGTAGGAACGTCTTTTACTGAGCGAATCGCCATAAAACGAACAATAATATGTGGCTGACCAAAATAACCTAAGCCCCATGCCATCAATGAAACGATACCAATAACCGTCATACCACTGGTAATGTCTAGCAAACTAGGGTCAATATTTCTAACAGCTGTTGTGGTGGCAGAAATACCACCTAAGTCTGTAAAAGCAACAACCGGTACGATAACCATGGCAAAAAGCATGATAACGCCCTGCACAAAGTCGGTCATTGATACAGCTAAGAAACCACCAAACAAGGTGTATGCGACAACCACGCCTGCAGTGACCCATAGGCCTGTGCTGTAAGAAAGGTTGAGTGAGCTTTCGAATAGTTTACCACCACCTACTAAGCTGGCTGCGGTGTAAACAGTGAAGAACAAGATGATAACCACGGCTGAAATAACCCGTAGCATATGTGATTTATCTTCGAAGCGGTTGGCGAAATAATCAGGTAGGGTAATAGCATTATCAGCTACTTCGGTATAAACACGAAGACGCGGTGCCACGATGAGATAGTTCAAGAATGCGCCTAATGTCAAACCAAGGGCAATCCAAATACTAACCACACCATCGGCGAACATATAACCAGGTAGGCCAAGTAATAACCAACCTGACATATCTGATGCACCTGCCGAAAGTGCTGTTACTGCTGGACCTAAGTTACGACCCCCTAACATATAGCCTTCAGTATCATTGGCTTGCTTAAAATAAGCGTAAATGCCAATCCCAATCATCACTAAGAAATAGGCGCCGAGTGATATCAGCACGCCACTAGAAACTCCGTTCATATAAATGATCCTTAACCAACCATGTTGGCTGTAATTATTTTTAACTATAAATATTAAGTGTTACAAGACGATGTCCAAAACAATATCTAAAGACAAAAAAAGCCATTAAGTAGGACATAATGGCTTTTATTTAATATCTGTTGTTAGTTTTATATGATTGATGCTGTTTTAGGGGGAATACTAATTAAGCAGTCATTTGAGAGCAATAGAAATATTACGCTCTTTCTATCTGTCTTAATTGCTTGCATCTGCTCGTTATATATCAATATAAGCCGCCTGTATAACCAATCATTTAAAACCATCAAACCTACTACTAACCATCATATCTTACTAGAAGTCTTCAATATATGACTATCAGTGTTCATATGGTAAGTTTTTGTTATGTAGACAATGCCGAGTGTATTATAACGTATGACTGACGCAAATGCGAATAGCGTGCTTTTTTGACCCAATAAATTGACCCAATTGTAACTATAGAAATTTATCTTTAGAGAGCAGTTTTTATTCGATAGGAGCAAGCAAGTCTAGCAAAGCAGTAACACTACTAGATTGTGTTAGTTTTGGATTGATTACAACACCTAAATGACGCTGTAGCTCAACGTTATCAGCCATATCGATACGTTCGAGATCCTGACTAATCATGGTCTGTGGCAACACTGACCAACCAAGCCCAACAGAAACCAACATGCGAATAGACTCAAGTGGATTAGTGCTCATCGTGGCATAAGGCTTGAGATTGTGCTTGGCGAATTCAGCCAAGGTAATCTGACTGGTAAAGGTATTGGCAGATGGCAAAATAGCAGGATAACGGGCCAATTGCTCTAAAGTGACATTAGACTTAGTCGCTAAAGGCGATAGAGTGCCTGTCATAAAGTAGAGAGGATCTGACCATAGCGTGTGATAGGTCAAGCGCTTATCATAAACAGGTGGCAGCGTGACGAAAGCCAACGATAAATCACCGTCTAACACGGCCTTGTGTGCTTTTTCTGAATCAACGAAATGTACTTCTAACTGTACGGCAGGATAAGCTTGAATAAAGTGTTTAAGCACAGGGGCTAGATGATGCAAGCCTATATGATGACTGGTGCCGATGACCAGTTTGCCAGATACGATATGTTGAGAGTGTTGTAGGTTGATTTTGAAATTTTCATAATCTTCTAACCAACGTTTGGCATGTGGTAGCATCTCATTGGCTGCTTGTGTCGGTACAATCCCGCGTCCTACTGTGTCAAACAACGTAATATTAAATTCATCTTCTAGATTTTTGATGCGTTTACTGACAGCAGGCTGAGTAATAAACAGCTTTTCTGCCGCGCCCGAAATACTGCCTGTGTGCATAACAGTGACGAAAGTCGTTAAGTTTGTGGTGTTCAAGCGGATGTCCTTAGCTACTTATCGAGCTATAAATAAAAGTTGGCTGGCCTAATCACAATGTATTAGAAATAAAAGTTTGCGTCTGGTCAAAAATCATCAATTATTATTATAGGATTAGCCTGCTATAATCACAAGACATCAGGACGTATTGTGACATATTTATTAGATTAACTTGATAAATGACGCTATAAAACTTGTTTTGAGCCTCAGTTGCAGCAATAAATATAAAGAAATAGATAGTTGTTATTTTGTATTTATAGAGTAGAGATGTCCTGATAGATCTATTTTGATGAAAGTATTGATTAAAAAATGTCAGTTTTAAGCCAATAGGCATTGATAAGAAAATATCATCAAGCTGTTATGCATAAGTTTTAAATAGAATCCTCGTTTATTATGGTGTAAGCCATCGAGTAATTAAGTAGCTAGCAACCAATAAAGGATAGCAATATGGCCAGTCAAACGTTATATGACAAGCTTTGGAACGCTCACGAAGTCACTAAACGTGATGATGGTTCGAGCCTCATTTATATCGATCGTCATCTACTGCATGAAGTGACAAGTCCACAAGCATTTGAAGGTTTGGAATTGGCCAATCGAGCGCCATGGCGTTTGTCTGCCAATATCGCAAGTCCCGATCACAACGTGCCAACAGTGTCTAAAGAGCGCTTAGAAGGTGTATCTGGTATCAAAGACAAAGTATCACGCTTGCAAGTGGTCACCTTGGATGACAACTGTACCAAGTTTGATATCGCTGAATTTACGATCAACGATGCTCGTCAAGGAATTTTGCATGTTGTTGGTCCTGAGCAAGGCCTCGTATTACCAGGCATGACAGTCGTTTGTGGTGATTCACATACAGCGACCCATGGTGCGCTTGGCTGCTTGGCACATGGTATCGGTACGTCTGAAGTTGAACATGTATTGGCAACTCAATGCCTGATTCAGAAAAAATCAAAAAATATGCAAATTCGTGTGACTGGTCAGCTAGGTGCTGGCGTGACCTCGAAAGATGTTGTACTGGCCATCATCGCAAAAATTGGTACAGCGGGTGGCACAGGCTACGCGATTGAGTTTGCTGGGCAAGTATTTGAAGAGATGAGTATGGAAGGTCGTATGACCGTCTGTAACATGGCAATTGAAGCCGGTGCTCGCGTGGGTATGGTTGCGGTCGATGACATCACTATCAATTATGTAAAAGGTCGTCCTTATGCGCCAACAGAATCACAATGGCAACAAGCTGAAGAATACTGGCGTACATTGTATTCAGATGATGATGCAGTATTTGACAGCGTGGTCGAGATTGATGGTAGCCAAATAGCGCCGCAAGTGTCTTGGGGTACGTCACCTGAAATGGTCGTCGATATCACTCAGTCAGTGCCAACACCTGACCAAGCTGTGGATGAAGCACAAGAAGAAGGTTGGCTACGTGCCTATACCTATATGGGTCTAGAAGCGGGTCAAAAAATTACCGATATCCAACTAGATCGTATCTTTATTGGGTCGTGCACCAACTCACGTATCGAAGATTTACGTGATGCAGCAGCGGTAATTAAAGGCCGTAAAGTAGCTAACAATATTAAAGAAGCTATTGTCGTTGCTGGTTCTGGTCAAGTGAAGTTACAAGCAGAAGCAGAAGGTTTGAATACCCTGTTTACGGACGCTGGTTTTGAATGGCGCGAGCCGGGCTGCTCTATGTGCTTAGCCATGAATGCCGATAAGCTTGAGCCACAAGAGCATTGTGCCTCTACGTCTAACCGTAATTTTGAGGGTCGTCAGGGTAATGGCGGTCGTACGCATTTGGTTAGTCCTGCGATGGCAGCAGCAGCAGCATTGGCCGGTCACTTTGTAGATGTACGCACATTCTAAGACGGATACACATCAATAAAAACATCATTGATAGGAAATTTTATGCAAGCTTATAACACCCAAACCGGTATCGTTTGCCCTTTAGATCGCGCAAACGTTGATACCGATCAAATTATCGCAAAACAGTTTTTGAAATCTATTAAACGCACAGGATTTGGTGTCAATTTGTTTGATGATTGGCGCTATCTCGACGAAGGCTATCCAGGTCAGGACAATAGTACACGCATTATTAACCCAGACTTTATTCTCAATCAACCACGTTATCAAGGTGCTAATATTTTGCTGGCACGCAGAAACTTTGGCTGTGGCTCTAGCCGTGAGCATGCACCGTGGGCGCTTTCAGAATATGGCTTTCGTACCGTTATTGCACCAAGCTTCGCTGATATTTTTTATAACAACTGCTTTAAAAATGGCATGCTCCCAATTGTATTGGCGGAAGACATCGTCGATACGTTGATGAAAGCGACCGTCGCCAATGAAGGCTATGAGTTGACTGCTGATCTTGAGCGTCAGGTCGTTATTACGCCAACAGGTGAAGAGTACGCCTTTGAAGTAGATGATTTCCGCAAACACTGCTTGCTAAATGGTCTTGATGATATCGGTCTCACTTTACAGCAAAGTGATGCTATCAAAGAGTATGAACAACAAATGAAGCAAAAAACGCCTTGGATATTTAACGAAGTGCGAGCCTAGACAATCAATTGATAGTTATTGCCCATAAAACTGCTGAACAACCGTAATGTAGCGTTGAGTTATGGCGGCGAACTGGCTAAAATGAAGTATGTTTTTGTAAAGTATTTTATTATTTCTCTTATGAATAGTAGCCGTCATTATGAATAAAAAACGTTATGTTTTATGGACAAGTACAATGGTTGCTGCCAGCTTATGGTTGTCAGGCTGTCAGCTCATGAATGGCTATCAGAAAATAGATGAGGCTGAAAACGCAACAGCGTGGGCAGGTAAAATTCAACCTGTTGCTGGTGAAGTAAATATTGCCTGTATAGGCACTTATCACTGTGAAATTGCACGAATAGACAAAGTGCCAGTGATAGGGACGGATACCCATGAGCCTATTAATGCTGCGATGGTCGTTGCGATGACAGCAGACAGTAGCAATAACCGTTCGAAAGTCACCATGAAAATGGACATGACACCGATTGCTCATACAAATGAGATAAAAATTGTACCTTTATCGGCTTCAGGCATCGCTGGTCTAACCAATTACTATGCACGGGTAAAGCCAGCTAAACGAGAAGTACAAGTGAATTTTTATCCAGAAAATAACTTGGGCTATGTTGAGCGTTTTGCGATGATTCATGATTTTGTCGAGGCGGATACTTATCAGCTTCGAGCTTATCAAAAGAAATCTAGTGATAACTCAGGCAGTTTGTTAGACACCGCCTCGCCAGAGCCTTTGTGTGTCGATCTATATAAAGGAAACAGTGTACAGCGCCGTTTCTGCAAAGAACTGGGTGCTGAGCATCAAGGCGAGTTTGTAGAAACGCGTCTCAGCAATACTATGCCTACACCATCAAAAACAAAAGCTTAATAGTCAGTGAAGTCAGTGAAGTCAGTGAAGTCAGTGAAGTCAGTGCATTAGTCTCTTAATATTAATGCGGATAATCATTCAAGCAGATATATCGCAATTTTTGCGTAGCTCATTGCATGAGTGGTTGATTTTAGAAAATATCATTAGCTTATAGCAATATAATAAATAAAACTTACTTACCCCCAAGGATCAGTATGGCAACGATTTTAACATTAGCAGGCGATGGTATTGGCCCTGAAATCATGACCCAAGCCATTGATGTGCTTAATGCTGTCAACGATAAGTTTGCATTAGGTTTGACACTTGAGTCTGGATTGATTGGTGGCGTAGCTATTGACGCAACTGGCGAGCCTTTACCTGATGAGACTTTAGCGCGCGCACGTGCAGCAGATGCCGTATTACTAGGCGCTGTTGGCGGCCCTAAGTGGGATGGTATTGAGCGTAGCAAACGTCCTGAACGTGGTCTATTGAAAATTCGTGGTGAGCTTGGTTTGTTTGCCAATCTACGTGTGGCAAAGCTTTATCCGCAGCTTGCTAATGCATCTAGTATCAAGCCTGAAATTATCTCAGGTTTAGACTTGCTTATCGTTCGTGAGCTGACAGGTGGTATTTATTTTGGTGAGCCGCGTGGTATTCGCACATTAGAGAATGGCGAGCAGCAAGGCTATAACACCATGGTGTATAGTACGAGCGAGATTCAGCGTATCGGTAAAGTTGCTTTTGAATTGGCGAAAACACGTGCGCAAGCAGCAGGTACAGCGCCGAAAGTTTGCTCAGTGGACAAAGCAAACGTACTAGAAGTCACAGAGCTGTGGAAGCAGACAATGACCCAGATGCAGCAAGCGGACTATAGCGATGTGGCGTTATCGCACATGTACGCTGACAATGCTTGTATGCAGCTGATCAAAGATCCTAAGCAGTTCGATGTGATGGTAACGGGCAATATGTTCGGTGATATCTTATCTGATGAAGCGGCGATGCTAACCGGCTCTATCGGTATGTTGCCATCAGCCAGTCTAGATGTGGCAGGTAAAGGGATGTATGAGCCGTGCCATGGTTCAGCACCTGATATCGCAGGGCAAGATAAAGCCAATCCATTGGCAACCATCTTATCTGTTGCGATGATGCTGCGTTATACCTTTAAGCAAGAAGAGGCCGCTAAAGCCATTGAGCAAGCGGTCAGTGATGTGCTTGATGATGGTCTACGTACGCTTGATATTTTAGACAGCAGTGAAGCTGGACTTAAACAAGTAGGCTGTATAGAAATGGGTCAAGCAGTATTGGCTAAACTGGTTTAATCAGCATTTTTTGATATAGCTTGAAATTTTCTCCGTCTTATTTTTAGACTGATTTATTTAATCTTCATAAATTCTTGTAGTTGCAAACCCATAATTTGCTAAGCAGATTATGGGTTTTTTCGTGCTTATTTGAGTGTTTTATCATCCGTAACATACTCACTCACCTCGTTGTAAAAAAGCACTTGTTTTAACACAGCTACTGTCGGGTAAGGCGCTGATTAACACAAAGCTGTTATATGCTCACAGAGGAATATGGCAATATTGATTAATAATAAATGGATAGATGTATTTATCATTTTATAAGGAAATTAATAGAAAAAGCTTTATAACCATTAAAAGTTTGAACGTCTAAAAATAAGAATTTATGCATAATAAAAACTGAAAAAAAACAAAAAATTTTATCAAAAACTAGGAGTATTACATGTATCAATTAAAAAAATTAAGCACAGCGATAGCAATGATTGGATTCTCTACAGTATTCTTTATAGGGCAAAGTATTGCAGCAGAACCAACTAATAGTATGATTATAGATAATAGCGCCACGGTTCCAACAGAAGTGAGTCCAGTGACAAATGGAATAAGCCAAAAATTAACAGGGAATAGTAAAGCTGCGACATCATTAAATAAGCTATTGCCTACCATAAAATACACAATTGAAAACCTATCAGACACGGCAAAAGAAGTGAACAATATCAATTGGACTACGGATGCTGATATAGATCGTAATATGGGAACGAAACTGCAAGCCTTATTGAACTGGCATCATAACGGGGTAGGGCCTGTCGATGGATATTGGGGGAAAAATACCCGCAAAGCCATGCAAGCATTTCAAAATGCGAATGGTCTGACTGTAACTGACACGTTGAACAATGAAACGTGGCAAGCACTGATTAAAAATGAAAAGCTTATCGCTCAACCAGTGTTAGTTAGTTATCAGCTAACTGATGCAGATGTAAACGTCAAAACCACGAGTATACCTGCTGATTCTGTGGCCAAATCTAAGCTCGAAGGAATGTATTATGAAAGTCTCACTGAAGCACTCGCAGAAAAATTTCATATTAGTGAGAAATATCTAAAATCTCTTAATCCTAAGGCCAGCTTTACTGCTGGTGAAATTATTACGGTATATAACCCTGGCAACCCTAACACCAAGCCTGTCAGCCGAGTAGTCGCTGATAAAGACACTGAGACACTTTATGCTTATGACGAAAACAATAAGTTAGTTGCTAGTTATCCAACGACAGTGGGTAGTACAGCGACACCGTCGCCGACAGGCACGCATACCGTAAAGGTGAAAGTAAACGAGCCTAATTATACCTATACAGGCAATGACGGTCGCAAGTCCATTATTCCGCCAGGCCCTAACAATCCAGTTGGTTCGGTATGGATTGGACTGAGTAAACCAACTTATGGCATTCATGGTTCACCAGATCCTGCTCGTATCAGTCGTCAGGCATCAGCTGGTTGTGTGCGTCTGACCAACTGGGATGCACTTAGTCTTTTAGGTGTGATTAAAAACGGTGCAACCGTAGAATTTAGCTAAACATAAATAAGCTAAATCATAAAAAATAGACAAAAAAATACCGCTGATATTGAGCGGTATTTTTTATGGTAAAAACGGAATTCAAACAACTAAAATATTGATAGGAAATAATGAGTAGCTTAGCATTTTCATTATTATTATCAGTCAAACCACTCAAACATTTATACCAGTGATAAAAGTGTCATTCGACAACTGGCTGTGTTTATATAAATGCTTTTATAACCATTTTAGTCAATAAAAAATTAGTTCTTACCACGATAAGTAATGCGACCTTTAGACAGGTCATAAGGCGTCATTTCGACCTTAACTTTATCACCAGTCAAGATACGGATATAATGCTTACGCATTTTACCAGAGATGTGCGCAATGATTTCATGTCCGTTTTCTAAACGAACTTTAAATAAAGTATTAGGAAGGGTATCAATGACTTCGCCTTCAAATTCGATAATATCGTCTTTTGCCATAATTTGTATCAATCAATTAAAAATAAGCCCATATTATACGTAAGTTAGCAGGTTAAAGCAATAAGGAACCGGGTTTTGGCTTGACAGTCTGTCAGTGATATGTATGCCAGCCCAAATTAATTTAGTCAGGTAGATTTAGCCAAATAGGGGTTAAAGGTGCCTGTGGTAATATCTGCTGAAAACGTTCAGGGTAATAAGCATTAATGAAGTACAAACCATCACCAGATGCGGTCGGCGGTGCAATCGTACGGTCTTTTTTATGCAAAATATTCAAAAAATCGTCTGGTACTAATTCATGTCGACCAATGGCATATAAGGTGCCCATTAAGTTGCGAACCATATGATGTAAGAATCCATCCGCTTGAATATCAAACACAATAAACTGACCATGTTCAAAAAGCCTAGCGTGGCTGATGGTACGCACTGGCTGATTGGATTGGCAGGCCGCCGCACGGTAGCTGCTAAAATCATGAGTGCCAACGATATCAGCTGCTGCCAATTGCATTGCTGCTAAGTCGAGTGGTTCGTAGATATGGGTGACTTGATGATTAAGTATCGCGGGGCGCTGTGGTTGGTTGAGGGTAATATATCGGTAACGACGGGCAATGGCGCCAAAGCGCGCATGGAAGTCAGCAGGCATCGGTTGAATCCAGCGTAGAGCAATGTCATCAGGTAGCAAGCTGTTTACGCCGCGCAACCAATTATGGGTAGGGCGATAAGCGTGAGTCGTAAAGTGAGCAATCATATTACTGGCATGAACGCTTGCATCAGTACGCCCAGCTGCGATGACTTCTACGAATTCGTTGGCAACTTTGCTAATAGCCGTTTCGAGTGCTTCTTGTACACCCATCACTTCTCGTTGTCGCTGCCAACCATGATAATGTGTGCCCAAAAATTCAATAGCAATCGCTAAGGTATAAATTGGCGAACGTTCAGACTCGATGATTTCAGTTTCAGACATGGTGATTTTTAAACTTATAAAGTTAAGAGGATTAAGAGTAGTTTATCGTTTTTTGATGCTTGTGCCAGTCTGACTGACATTATTCAACCAACGCTGTTTGCGTCTTGCCGGAGTGTCGTAACGTAATAGCAGCCATAATAATCGCGCATAAATTGCCGGAATCGTTAGACGTCCACCTGCAATGACATGATGGTCATATTGCCAACTACCCGCCGCGTAGCTATCACTAACACCGCCAAATGGGCACTGACTAGCACATATTACCATGTGTCCTTTTTTATGAATCAGCTCTAATGTTTCTGCCAATGCTGCGGAATAAGGAACATTACCAGCCCCAAATCCCAGTAGAATAATGCCAGAGGGTGGGTGTGATAAGAGCGCTTGCAGCTGAGTATTGATGACGTCGGTATCATTAGGCAAGCAATATAGTGCATGAATACGGCTGGATTCAGCACGCGCTTGAATGCTGGCAAGTAAGGATTGTTGATCATCAATCCAATGCTGGCGTCGGGTATCTGGTAAGTTTTTAATGTAGCTATTTGCTGGATAGGCTGCTCGAGAATGCCCAGTAAATGCCATCAAATCATGACTATGAATCTTTTGTACCGTTTGTGCAGGCCAAGATTCACCACCAAAACTGATTTTGACACCTGACTCACCTGCCGCTGCCAGTTTCAACGAATGATTGAGGTTGTCCCAAGCATCACTGTGAGTGTCGATAGTGTAGGACTGTAGTACTTCACTGTCTAACAATGGGCGCATACTGCCAGTGACGATGATACAAATATCGCTACCTGCAAAGGCTTCTGCCAAAAAGGCTCCTAAGTAGCTCAAGGTGTCTGTACCAGTAATTAACACAAATCGCCTATCACCTTGAGCATAAGCAGTCAGTAACAGCTGATAAAAATGGACAAAGTCACTTGGGGTAAGTTGGCTGCTGTCTTTAATCAATGCATTATCTAGCCAAGAGATATTTGGGTGCTTGGTTGCACTATCCTGATTAAGCATCAGTGCCTGCAATGTTGGCAAAAACACATCTGCGGCTAAGGGTGCTAATGGTCTTCCGTAGCTCCCAAAAGTACCGCCAGCGTAAATCAGTTGAATAGGGTTAGATATGGTCGTTGTCATAGCAGAAGATGGCATAGTATTGGCGTAATAATTAAGTATGAAAGAAAAGGACGTCTAGAATGTACTCAATAAGCTCTATTAATAATAGATAGTATCAAGGTTAAATGCAAAAAAAATCAGCAAGTATTCTATGATTATAGAGTACTTGCTGATAAGAAAACGGGTTGTTTACTATGCAGTGCGCTCAAGTAGTGTTTGCGCTTGGCTTTGCTGTTCACTATCGCCATGGGCAATAACTTCATTGAGTAAGCGTTTGGCGCTGTCGTATTCACCCAGTTGCAGATATTGGCCAGCCAAGTCTAGAGTCACTTGATTGCTGTCTAATGATTTTACAAAATCAAAATCTGCTGCAAAACGCGATGAGAAGTCCTCTGCAGTTTCAGGAGTTTCGACCACTTCGTCAGTTGCAATTTCAGTCTCGATATCGACCGGACTGGCTGCAGTTAAAGAATCTACAGCAAATTCATTATCTATTATGTTGTTGTCATTGAACAGTGGCTTATCAGTTGGTGTGGCATCAAACCCGTTGATAAACATTTCTTGTAAGTTGGTGTCATTCAACAGCTGATCTTCAGCATTATCTTTTTCAAGATGGCCCATTTCAGAGTCACTGCTTTCAGACTTAAGCTCTTCAGAGACAGCTTCTTCAAGGACAGTCTCTTCAAAACTGCTGTCTTGAAGAACAAAATTATCGCTATTACCTTCAAAGACAGCTTCTTCGATTTCTAATGATGCTTCTATATTTTTTGGCGTATCGATACTGTCTAAAGATAAGGCGAAATCTTCTTCTGTATCCTGTTCGAGCGCATCGACGACCATTTCTTCAACAAGGGTTTCTTCAGTGTTTTGATCAACATCAGACGCTAAATCATCGAAATCCAGGACAAACGCTTCATTGTCTAAAGACATCTCTTCAGTGCTATTATCAGATGTAGCGGAAACGATAGAGGGTTCTGTTGAGGCGTTTGATTCTTCGGGTGAATCAAAGTTAAAGTCGAAATCAATTAACTCACTATCTTCGGTAGCAGTATGAGTAGTAGGTGCTGTACTGGTTACCGCAGTTTCGTTGAAGCCACTTTCTAAGTCATTTAATGTAAGATCAAAGCTATCTTCTACACTGCTGTTAGTAGCAGTTGCCTCTTTGAAATCATCTGAAAGTGTTGGACTAACAATAGACTCATTACTTAGCGTATCGTTGTTGCTATCGCTCTGACTGGTCGGTAAGTCAAAATCTATGCTTCCAAAACTGCTATTGTCTTTTACTGGTGTCTCTTGTGCTAGAACTTGATTCTGCTCTTCAAAAAATAAGTTTTTTAACTCATCCGCTAGCACGATACTTTTTGAGTCGCCTTGTGTTTTAATATCGTCATAAACTTTATTAAAGTTCTCTGGCTGATTGATGGTCGCGTATATGCTAAGTAGCTTGAGCGATAGCTCACCATCACTCGGATTTTCTCGTAGACCACGGTTAAGTGTTTCAATCGCTTTGTCATAGCGTTGTTGATCCATAAAACGTTGGGCAATCATAATAGGATTGAATTTATCTTCAGCTTTATTACTCTGGGTAGGAGAACCATAGTTCGGTTTTGTCATTGGCGTGGACGTAATGGTATTTCTATCCGACTTTGCAAATGGTTGTGATGGTTTTTGCGCTTTGTTTTTGCGCAGTACTAAAATAACTACTAGAATAAGTAGCAATCCGGCGATGATATATAGCATGTTGTCCATAGTTACTCCCACGCCTATGATCACGGCGCATTGCATTGGTTAGTCAGGCAATTATTGATTGCGTAGTTTTTTGAGACGAGCTTGTAGCTCAGCCAGCTTTTGGTTCTGTAGTTGAATTTTTTTAGTATAGCTATCAAGGGCGCTACTGGTTTTTGACAAGCGCTCAGCTTGTAATGCTGCGTTTTTCCTTGATTCCTTGAGTGTTGCCAAGACATCTGTACTGAGACCATTACCTGTTGCCGAAGCAGACTTTTCTTGAGTGCCGTCTGCACTGCCATTATTACCAGGAGCTAACACAGAAAACTGTGCTTTTGGTAATGTCTGTGTCTTCGTAATCATGGGTTTTTTACGTTGTTTCGCTGCTTGAGATTTCTCAGCGGTTTTTTTTGCCAAGGTCTTAGCTGTCTTTTTTACTATAGGCGTGTTTGCCCTGCGGTTGTATTGTCTTTGTGCGCTAATGGCCGCTTCTAATTTCTGCTGGGAAGGCACGACATCATAGCTAGGTAAGCTAAGCTTGGCATCTGCTTTTAATTGATCGGCATCTTGGTTAATAAAAGCATCAGGGTTTTGTGATTGAATCTGTTTCATCACGGTTTGCACATCGAGATCATTTTCTTGTGCTATCTGCTGAGCAATGACCCATAGGCTATCGTTGCGCTGTACCTGATACTGGGCAGCTGCAGTATTGCTTGCCGTATTATCAGAGGCAATATTGGTGTTAGGCGATGCAGGTGCAGCAATGTTAGCAGGTATATTATTCGTCGGAGTAGCGGTAGCGATGTCATTGCTAGTGTCGAGATCGGGCGTTGATATGTTTGCTTTATTATCGGTTGATGCGGGCATCATAGGCACAGCAGTCATTATGCTATTGCTTGGCTGTATTTGGCGAGTTATTTGTATATTTAAAATATCGAATTTTTTGTCAGCTAATGCTGTCATCGAGATGTTTTTATTCTCATTAATGTCGGTATTACTAATACCAATTGTTGTAACGTTATTATCTGCACTCAAACGACCATTGTCTAATCGGCTTGCTGAATTCGGCTTATTGTCGCTCGTATTAGTATTATCTGTCTCGACGCTGTTGCTCAGTCGGCCATTATCCAAACGACTAGGCGCATAGGCAAGACTAGTCCCTTGCGACGCAGTATCCACGGTAGGTAACTGCATGCTTGGCGCAGGCAATTTAGAAGCAATTAACTCGCTCGTTGATACAATAGGCGCTGATATTAATGGTGGTGGCGCGCCTTTTCTAACGGTCAAGGGTTTAGCCGTATTAGGGGATACACTTGGTAAATTTAGTTTTTGTGCACCAGTAGCAGTATTTTGAGAAGTTACAATAGGCAGATTATCATTAAGTGGCATCAATAATGTTTTGGGTACGACATTGTTCTTGCCTTTATCATTTATCGATAAAACCACATCAGCAAAAGGTTTTGAGACGGGCGCTGACGTCGTGATAACTACTTGGCCACTGGTTGCTGAAGTAGGCTGGAAGCGTACACTCATCGAGTCAGTCTGGGTTAGCCCCATTTGCTGATAGATAGTAGAGTTTGCCAAGCTTGCTGAAAAGTCAGCTGCTCTAATATCTGAAACAGCAATGCTTGCTACCAGAGGCTCATGCTGAGTAGAAGTAACGACAGTCTTTCCTATCATTGCAGCTTGTGCACTCGATACTAAAGCTGCATAGCCTACAGAATAAAGTAATGCCACCGATACCGCGCGATGTATATTAGTCAAGCGATGAGATAAATGACCAGACATGTGCCGCCCTTTAGAATATAAGTTATCTTTGCTGTTATAACAAAATACTGTTTAGTTTACCAGTTTATTTCACAACTGTTGTGAACAATGCAAAAAATGTTTAAGTAGTGTTTAAGCTGATTTTTTCTCAAGCAGCATCGCATCGCCATAACTAAAGAAGCGATATTGCTCTTTAATAGCATGTTGATAAGCATATTCTATTGTACCTTTACCCGAAAATGCCGACACTAGCATCAATAATGTGGATTTAGGTAAATGAAAGTTGGTTAATAGTTTGTCTATCACACCAAACTTAAATCCTGGGTAAATAAATATATCAGTGTCACCTGACCAACTAGACAGAGCCTGTCCATCAATGGTTGTTTTTTGATAAGCCGTTTCGAGCACACGGGTAACTGTCGTACCAATAGCGATAACTTGCTTACCATTAGCATGCGTCTGATTGATTAGGTCGGCAGTGGCTTGTGGTAGATGTGCGTACTCACTATGCATGGTGTGATTGAGTAAGTTGTCTGTTTTTACAGGCGCAAATGTACCAGCGCCGACATGCAAAGTGACAAAGGCAGTATTGATGCCTTTTTCAGTCAGTTTACTGAGTACCAAGTCATCAAAATGTAAGCTTGCGGTAGGGGCTGCCACGCTTGCAAGCTTGGTTGGGTCATGAAAGACCGTCTGATAGCGAGCATTGTCTGTATCGTCAGCATGGCGTTCAAAGTAGGGCGGAATAGGCAACTCACCATAAAGCTCTAAGTGAGGCAAGATAGGCGCATCAAAAGCTAAAATAAATAAATTGTCTTGACGACCAATCATGGTGGCACTCATATGACCATCGGCGAGTTGCAAGCGTTGTCCAAGTTTAAGTGCTTTACTGGCCTTTACATGGCAAAGCGCAATATGCTCTTGATTGATGGGCTTATCAGTCATGTCCTCTAAATGCAGCGTTGTTATATCCAAGTCCAAAATACCAACCAACCGCTCAATGAGCACCTCAAGTTTACCGCCAGTGTCTTTTTGACCGAATAACCGTGCTTTCATTACTTTAGTGTCATTGAACACGATGAGGTCTCCAGCATTTAGCAAGTCAGGCAACTCAGCAAATAAACGATCCTCTACAGTAGTAGTTTCCTGTTGGTCAGCAGGCAAGTATAGTAGTTTGGAGGCAGAGCGTTGTGACAACGGATAGCGTGCAATCAGGCTATCCGGCAACTCATAATCGTAATCGTCAACGCTTAAGTAGTCTAAGGTATCGTTATCTTTATTCGTATCAATTAAGGCGTTGGTTTCAGCGTCTACAGCATGTATGTCGGTCATAATCAGTCTTTAAATGAATATAAATTTTGATGTAATTGTAGCAGAAATGAGATTGTGAAAGGATAGTTTAATAAAGACTCGTGCACATACAAGTAAGGCAGCTACTTAAAATAATAGCCTAAGTAAAATATCAATAGCTGCTATTAACCATTATCGAAAAAACTGTTTAATGCCAGTCGCCCATGAAGTTATTCAAACAAGTTTAATTGAGGCAATAATTGTGCAGCGGGTGCAAGGGAGGAGAAGGTGACACCCACTAAACGAACGGGCAACTCACGAGGAATATCTAAAAACAGCTTGTCCAACCAATAATGCGCAGATTTGGCACTATCAAAAGCAGTCGATAATGTGTGAGAGCGTGTTATTTGAGTAAAATCTGCATATTTAACTTTGAGCGTAATGGTGTAAGCGATTAGCTGTTTTTTCTGTACTTGACTAAAAGCATCTTCATTCTGCTCATAAATCTGTACGCGTAACGCATCGTCATGGGTTAGATTGTCTCTAAAGGTAGTCTCTGAGCCAATGGATTTATGGGTACGCTCAGGTTTGACAACACGATCATCACGGCCATGTGCGATGTCATGATAAAACTGGCCACGTTTGCCAAATTCCTGTACCAATACTGCTGCTGGCGTCTGCCGTAGATCGGCACCAACGTTCACGCCCATCGCATGTAGGCGTTTAGCAGTTGCTTTACCGATACCGTGAAAGCGCTCAATAGGTAAAGTGCTAATAAAGGCATCGGCATCTGCTGGCGTGATAATCGCAATGCCATTGGGTTTATTGATATCTGAAGCAATTTTGGCCAGCATTTTGTTAAATGAGACGCCGGCAGACGCTTTCAGTCCTGTGTGCTCTAGTATTTGAGCTCTCAGCCAATTGGCCATCAACGTCGCTGAGCCCTTATGGACTTCCAGTCCTGTGACATCTAGATAGGCTTCATCTAGCGATAATGGCTCAACGTTTGGGGTTAAGAGGTACATAATACGGCGAATCTCATCGCTAACTGCTCGATAAACTTCAAAACGAGGCCTCACAAAAACTACTTCTGGACAGCGTTTGCGTGCCTCATAGCAAGACATGGCAGAACGTACGCCAAATTTACGTACTTCATAACTGGCTGCTGCGACGACACCACGACCATTCGGATCGCCACCAACGACTAGTGGCTTACCCCGTAATTCAGGAAAATCACGCTGTTCCACACTGGCATAAAAAGCATCCATATCTATGTGAATAATTTTTCGAGAGTTGGGAATTATAGGGGTTGTCATAATCATTATTGTACCTGATTTGACTGCTTCGATTTATGATCAAAGACTATATTTTAAGATAAAGTTTTACGATAAATTGTCGGGTAAGACGGTAGAGGTATGTAGATGATCTAATCTGCTACAAATCTTATATATCATAGGGTTGGAGAATCATGACAGTTTTATCTAGCATTTTTTAGTGAACATATGTCTTCTATTTATCAGTCTTATCTAGTTTATATAAAACTTATTTGTTTGGTTGTACCATCTGTCGTAACAACTTCACCGTTTGTCATAAATTTCATGTTTGTATGTTACAGTTTTGATTCTGGTGTTTTACAATATATTAACCGCGCTAATGTATGACTGTTAAACAATAAGTAACGCTTTGCGTACCTCAATTATTACTTAGAAAAAGACGTTGCTTATTGTTGATACCGAAATAGAAGGTTCGATAATATTAGAATCAATGTTTTAAGAACAAGTTGTTTTTAGAATGACTAAGGAGCTGATGATGTACAACGAATTAAAAGGGAGTAATTTAGCACGGGCAATGCTGGCACGAGGTGATCAAGATATATGGTGTGCAGTTTGCGATGAAAATGATGAACGAGCCATGATGGATCATTGTGGTAATGATTTTACGGCATATATTGTGTCATATAGTGACGGGTATTTTTATTGTAGCGCTGGCATGCCATGGAGGTTTGCCGTACCGATTAAGATATGTGCTGTCATGCAATACGAAACAGCGATGTAAGTATCGTAATGAATATCAGCACAAAAGACACATCTACACCATTATTGCGATTTCTGTTTGCTAAGCTGAGCTAGCTTCCAAAGAAGCGTATGATTAATTCTCGTAAGACACAGACTAATAGTCAATAAAAAATCATTCCATTCCATTCCATTGCATTGACTTACTACTTATTGCAACCAGATAAAAATAGGTATACGATTCATATACGTTTCGTATATTAAGAGATTTATATGGGTATTGTTAAAATTGGTGATGAGCTGCACGAAGAAATTCGCAAAGCAAGCTCAGTCATGGTGCGCTCTATCAACGCACAAGCTGAATATTGGATCAAGATAGGAATGCTTGCTGAATCTAATCCCAATATGTCTTATAACCAAATTATCAATGAGCAAATGAGACAAGCTGATATTAATGTAAGGAACCTTATAGATGGATAAGGTCATACTTAAAAATGCAGCGGAATTGGAAATCATGCGCGAGTCGGGAAGGCTTCTAGCCTCTGTCTTTGATTATCTAGACGAAAAAATCACAGTTGGTATCTCTACGATGGATATTAATGATCTTGCCGAACGCTATATTGTTGATCAGCTAGGTGCACGCCCAGCCAGTAAAGGTCAGTATGGCTATCAGTATGCATTAAATACCTCGGTGAATAACGTGGTTTGTCATGGTATTCCTTCAGACAATCAAATACTTAAATCAGGTGATATTGTGAATGTGGATATTACCCTAGAGCAAGGTGGTTTTATTGCTGATTCTAGCAAAATGTATTTGATAGGTGAGGTGTTACCCCTCGCAAAACGTTTGGTTGATAAGACCTATGAAGCTATGTGGGAAGGAATACGAGTAGTGAAACCTGGAGCGACGCTAGGTGATGTTGGTCATGCTCTTCAAAGTTATGTTGAGAAACAGGGTTATTCTGTAGTGCGGGAGTATTGTGGTCACGGTATTGGCCGTGAAATGCATGAAGAACCGCAAGTGCTTCATTACGGACATTTGGGAAAAGGTCTAGTTCTAGAAGAAGGTATGACATTTACTATTGAACCCATGATTAATCAAGGTAAGGCTAAAGTTAAGGTCAAAAAAGATGGCTGGACGGTAATTACCAACGATAAGAAGTTATCTGCTCAATGGGAGCATACAATTGCTGTCACGTCTGATGGCTATGAGGTTCTTACTCTGCGAAAAGATGAAGCTGTTTAATATTTGGAAGAGTATTTGGTAAGGCGCTTCCTTAAATGAGTAGCGCCTTTTTTAATATCTTATATGGTTATTGTCCAAAGTTGAGCATACCTCTGTAATTATCTTAAAAATACTAACCTGTGTACACCATGAAGTACGCTGTCACTACTCTAATCGCTCTGTCTACTAGTGTGTATAACTCACACCTAAATATCCTTCAGCGTATTATGATCGCTCTTGAAACGCTATGTACAACCTTTGAAGAGGCATTTCTATACCTAGCGAACTATTCATGTTGACATGAAATATCCCAATGCTTACGACAGCCGAGCCATTGTAACATCAGACTATGTTATTCGCATTTTCGGTTAAATTGCATAATATTTTCCGTCATCATAGTAGCTTAATCACTGTTTGACCTTGATCTAATACCGGTAGTTCCTGCTCATCTTTTAGATCAACACCAGATAGCTTAAGCTCATAAGATTTTTCCATTAATGCTAAGAGACGGCTTGCTGCCACTCTGGTTGGCAGGCCAGCACTGCGCACATTAGAGATGCAGTTCCTCATAGCATCATGACTCGAAGATTGAGCATCCCAAGTATAGTAAATACCTAAGCTATCAGGAGAGCTCAAACCTGGACGCTCTCCGATCAGCATGACCAGCATTTTGGCATGAAGACGCTCTGCGACCTCATCCCCTAAAGCGACACGGCTACCAGTAGCAATGACTAAGGGTGCGATAGTCCAACCTTTCTCCTTAAAAAGGGAGATGAGTTCTGCAACAAGTTTGGGAGCATTCTCAGCTATTGCTCTCGCTGATAAGCCATCTCCCATAACAATAGCAACATCGTAAGACTTGTCCTTACCGAATATTTCCAATTGCTTAGCGGATTCCATACTAAGCAGTCTGCCCCAATCTGGACGTTTAAGATATTCAGATTTATCTTGCGCTTGGCTGGTGACTCTCAGTATTTCTAAGCTATTATTCATCTGATCATCTTGACTATTTATCTCATTTAGATCATCTGCAACCAGTTTTAAATCTAGCTCTACCATAGATGCATGACAATGTTCGGACAGCTTAATGACTAAGGAATCAACATCTAAGTCCTGCAATACAGCATCTTTTGCCTCAGCGTGATCAAGCTGAAACTTGAGCAAGGGCTTAGTAGGGACACTACAGCCTACACGTCCCAAAGCAATTCTAGAGTCTGTATATTGTTTTAACTTTTCCCAAGGGTCTAAATGCACTAAATCACTAGCACTGTTTGCATTCGATTTGACATGCTCTTTGACAGTCAGTGATGTCTTATTTTGTGAGTAATCAATGGACATAGCATTTCTCTTTATAGTGTATCGACGTTTTCTATACTCTCGCTTAAGTAAGCTTACTACCCATTATTCCTGACAGTAAGGCAGACGGCTTATCTGACCAATTAATGCTATTGCCAGATTGGGTATAGATGTCGTTATTACTCAGCCAAAGCGCAAATTCAGGGGCAGGGGAAAGACCAAGAAGTTGTCTAATGTATAGAGCGTCATGAAATGAAGTCGTTTGATAATTCAGCATGACATCGTCTGAGCCTGGAATACCCATGATGAAGTTAATACCAGCATTGGCAAGCAACGTCAGTAACGTATCCATATCGTCCTGATCGGCATCAGCGTGATTGGTATAACAAATATCACAACCCATAGGTACGCCAAGCAGCTTGCCACAAAAATGATCTTCTAATCCTGATCGAATGATCTGTTTACCATCGAAGAGATATTCAGGCCCGATGAAACCAACCACGGTATTGACCAATAAGGGGTTAAATTCTCTAGCCACCGCATAAGCTCTGGCTTCAAGCGTCTGCTGATCAGCGCCAAAGTTGGCATTACTGGATAACGCACTACCTTGACCGGTTTCAAAATACATGACGTTTTGACCGACCGTGCCGCGATTAAGACTCGTGGCAGCGTCATAGCCTTCTCTTAACATCGCTAAGTTTATGCCATAGCTGGTATTCGCTTTTTCACTACCTGTGATGGACTGGAAAACCAAATCGACAGGTACGTTTTTATTGATTAACTGTATAGCGGAAGTGATATGGGTTAAAACGCAAGACTGAGTAGGGATTTGATATTCAGAGATCACATGGTCTAGCAGTTTCAATAATTCAGATAAGTTCTGGATGTTATCGGTAGCAGGGTTAATTCCAATGACCGCGTCACCATTGCCATACATCAATCCATCAATGATGCTTGCAGAAATGCCCAACAGGTCGTCGGTTGGATGATTAGGCTGTAGTCGTGTAGATAGAGATCCTTCTAGACCGATGGTATTACGAAATTTAGTGACCACGCGACATTTTTTGGCTACCAAGATAAGATCTTGTACACGCATTATTTTACTGACGGCTGCTACCATCTCAGGTGTAAAGGCATATTTTAATTCTGATATGGTCTCTGTGGTCGCTGACTCTCCTAAAAGCCAATCTCTTAAATCTCCAACAGTAAAGCTGGCTATTTTAGAGAACGCTTGAGGGTCATGCTGTGCCATGATGAGGCGAGTGACTTCATCCGTCTCATAAGGTATTAAAAAGTCTTCTAAAAAGTCAGTTAATAAACAGTCTGCTAACGCCATTTGCGCTGCTACGCGCTCAGTTGCATCGCTGGCTGCTACTCCAGCTAGCTCATCACCCGAGCGTCTAGGTGATGCTTTTGCCAGCAAGGTTTTTAAGTCTTTAAATTGGTAGCTTCGCTGTCCTACGGTATGTTTATATGCCATGTTAACCACCTTGATTTCATCATCATATCAATTAGTTCTAATATGTGAGTTGCTAACGAAACTATTTATTATGTATTTCAAATTATCATGACCTTAAGTTTCAACCAAGTTGAAACTTAAGGTCATGTGAGAAGTGTCTAATTACTTTATACAACATCATAATCAGTGACTTTATAATTAGTCTATTTAACTCAATTCATCCGCTGCGGCTTCTATTTGCGCGAACTCCTCTTCTGGTGTACCACTGACTAAATGATGCCGACTAAATATCACAAAATAAAGAATAAATATGACATAAATACCAGCGGCCATAAACCATACTTTAGGATCTACCATCAATCCTGCTATTACGGCAAGCAATGCCAAACCTAAAGCGATGCCTGAAGTGAAAATGCCACCGGGTGTTTTATAAGGACGAGCAAGGTCAGGCCGAGATAAACGTAATTTGATATGAGAGGCCATCATTAGGACATACGAAACGGTCGCACCAAACACAGCCATCAGGATAAGCAAGTCACCTTCACCGGTAAGTGATAACA
Source organism: Psychrobacter sp. TPE 89C (assembly GCF_055522395.1). Taxonomy (NCBI): domain Bacteria; kingdom Pseudomonadati; phylum Pseudomonadota; class Gammaproteobacteria; order Moraxellales; family Moraxellaceae; genus Psychrobacter; species Psychrobacter sp. TPE 89C. The sequence continues at coordinate 1,346 of NZ_JBVFXW010000003.1, read as the reverse complement.
GGAAACCTATAACTCCAGGAACGATAAGCGCTAAATAGGGGGCTTTATTATTGTTTGTTAATGATAGTTTCTTAGGTAGGTATCCTGCACGAGACAAGGCAAATATCTGTCTAGAGTAGGCATAAATAATCGAGAAGAAACTCGCAATTAAACCAGCCAAACCAACGAAATTTACAAAACTTGCTAACCAAGAATTGCTTCCATATACAGACACTAAAGCATCTACTAAGGGTGCGCCTGAGTCTTTTAACGCATCAGCGCCAGCCGCTCCTGGTCCCAAAAATAGGATAAGAATGGCAAATGTTGCGAGTATCAACATCGAGCCAATCAATCCACGTGGCAATGATTTAGCAGGGTCTTTGGCCTCTTCAGCGGCTAAGGGCACACCTTCAACCGCTAAAAAGAACCAAATAGCGTATGGCACAGCGGCCCAAATCCCGATATAGCCGTATGGTAAGAATGAGCTTGCGCCTGCTTGATTGCCAACTGCAATGTCAAAAAGGTTTTTACTGTCGAAATGAGGAATCATTGCTACTATAAATACACCCAGTGCGATACAAGCAATAGCGGTGATACCAAACATGATTTTTAAAGCTTCACCAGCACCTTTCAAATGAATGGCTATGAAGACAATATAGCAAGCCAGATATACCATCCACCCACCAATGCCAAATAAAGACTCACAGTAGGCACCGATGAATACGGCAATAGCAGCTGGTGCAATAGCGTATTCGATTAAAATTGCTGTACCCGTTAAATAACCGCCCAAAGGACCAAAGGCAGTTCGGGCAAAGCTATAACCACCACCTGCGGTAGGCAACATTGTCGCCATTTCTGACATAGATAAGCACATACAAAGATACATTATAGCGACCACAATGGTGGCAACAAACATCCCACCCCAACCACCTTGAGCAAGCCCAAAGTTCCAACCTGCAAAATCCCCAGAAATGACATAGGCAACACCAAGGCCTATTAATAGTACCCAGCCGACTGCACCTTGTTTGAGTTGTCTTTTAGCAAAATAGTCTTTTTCAGCCTGAGTGCTTCCTGCTGCGCCATTCATCTGGCCATTAGCATTTTTAGGCATGGTATTCTCCAAAGCTCAGCCAATGAATAATGAACTGGCAAGCTCTCATCAAAGTAACCTTAAGATTGATAAAACATCAATGCGTCAAGCCTGCTTTTAGATTTACAGACCTGACTCACTAATATGTTAATCACCACCCTTTAAAAACTTTACTTCAATGAGCTTAAAAGAACCCCATTTTTTTAGGATCGTAAGACACCAGCATGTTTTTAGTTTGCTGATAATGATCCAGCATCATCAAATGGTTCTCACGGCC